>NZ_FBYC01000003.1 GCF_001517585.1 Roseibaca calidilacus
GGCCCGCCTCAGCGCGGGCCTCTCAACCATCACAACCTTGTCCTTTGAGTTCGCGGGGCACCAAAGGAACCATCCCCAAGGAAGGACGTCTTCAACCAAGATCTTGGCCGGGAGGCTGTCGGCGTTCCAAGCATCAGCGGGACAACCGGCTCCTGACGTTGGGGGACCATCCCCCGCTCGCCATTCCCTTCCTTGCCCCGAATTCTGTCTTCGAGATCAACCCACGAGGGGTCGGACTACGGGCAAGCCCGTGCCGCCGGCCGGATTCGGAGCAAGTCCGAACGCACCCGGTGATGTCAGCCAGTATTCGGGCCTTCGAGGTCCTGTCGCGCGGGGGATGGTCCCCCGCCTCCAAGACAGGAGCCAAACAGATGTCCCGCAAAGATGCTCACGCCTTCGCAGCCTCCCTCGCCGCCACGCTCATGGTCTCGATCGTCGTCTTCCAGGCAGGGGATGGGACCTTCGGCGCCGTCCCCGCCGATGAAATCGACGGGGACGAGGTTCAGGTGCTGGTTGAGATTGACCCGTGGGCTTAAGCCCACGGTTACCTCGCCATGCTCGCGCGGAGGCACTGACGCGCCGCTTGATGTGTCGTCGCGCATTGACATCCACACCCCCGGTGCAAGCTAGGACTCTGTCTGTTTCGTTGGAGCACTCGTGCGATCAGTGACCTTCGTTGCCCGCTGAATTGTTCTGTTTTCTTGGCCGAACATCCTCAAGCGCTGCGTAGAATGCGGGCAACACCAACAGGATCAGGACCGTTGCCGCCAGCAACCCGAAGACAACCGAGATCACCAGCGGCTTGAGCGTCTGGGCCTGGGTCGATGTTTCCAGCAGCAAGGGCGCCATGCCCATGATCGTGGTCGAGACCGAGACGAAGATCGGGCGAAACCGCGACCGTACGGCCTCTCCGGCAGCCAGTGCAGCGGACAGTCCCTCGACGCGGCGGGCGTTGATGACGCCGACCAGCAGGATGGCGTTGTTCACCACGATGCCCGCAAGCGACGCTGCGCCCACCAGCGACGGCATGGAGATGTTGTAGCCCATCAGGACATGGCCCCAGATCACACCCAGAAACGCCAGCGGAATGGTGATCATCACGATCAGTGGCTCGATATAGCTTCGGAACTGGAAGCTGAGCACAAGGTAGATGCCCACAAGCCCGATCAGGAACCCGCGCAGGATCGAGGCGACGGTTTCCGCCGAATTGGCGGCTTGGCCGCCGATGTCAAAGGTCAGGCCGGGGGTGGCGGCGACAAGGTCAGGCAAGAAACCTGCGGCCAGCCGTGCGGTAATGGCGTCGGCATTGCCGATGCGACCGTCCACATCGGCCGCAACGGTCAGCGTGCGCAAGCCATTGCGGCGCGTGATCGTTCCCCAGCCGCGTGCTTCAATGACTTCCGCGATGCTGGAGAGCGGCACCGTGCCGCCGCCGGGCAGGGCGATCTCGAAGACGCTCAGGTCAGCGCGGGTGGCGCGATCACCATCAGCCAGCCGCACCTCAAGATCCCAAGCGAGATCGCCCCGCCGGATTTCGGTAAGCTGCGTTCCAAGGAAGGCAGCACGGAGCTGGCCTGCCACATCCGTGGCGGTCAGCCCAAGGGCCTCGGCCCCCGGCGACAGGCTCAGTCGCAACTCGGGCGCACCCGGACGCAGGTCGAGGATCGCGTTGCGCACACCGGCATAGGTTTCCAGCTCGGCCAGTGTGGCGCGACCTGCCGCCTCAAGCGTGGCGAGATCGGGATGGGTCAGGCGCAGCTCGACCGCAATGCCTTGCGGGCCGATCCCCGGCTCGGTCAGGATCAGCGAGGAAACACCGGGCAGGGGGCCTATTTCTTCGCGCCAGAGGGTGACGATATCGTCCAGCGTGCTGCTGCGTGTCTCGGCCCCCAGAAGGTCCACCGCGACGGTGGCTACATGGGCACCGCTCTCGCCTGACGAGAGGTTGCGGCCCATGCGCGTGATGCGGCGGATGACAAGCGGTTGTGCCTCGGGCTGTTCGGGGGTCAGGCGGGCGTTCACGCGGTCAAGCGCGGCCTCGACCTGTGCGACGGCCTCGGTCGTGCGCGAAAGCGGTGTGCCAGCAGGCAGCATCAGCCGCGCCTCTAGCACGTCGCCGTCGATCTCGGGCATCGCCTCGCGCTTGACCACGCCGCCGCCCAGGGCACCTACGGTCAGGATCAAGGCCCCGATGGCCAGCCCCGCAACCAGCCAGCGCCAGCGGATCGCGGCATCGGCAAGACGGCCCACGCCCCGCTCGCGCAAGCTGTCGAAGCCTGCATCGAAGCGCGTGCGGAAGCGGGACGGGGCGGTGTCCTTCATCCCGCCTTTCAGGTGATGGGGCAGGATGAAAAAGGCCTCGATCAGCGACGCGGCGAGCGCAGCCAGCAACACGACCGGCAGAACCTCGAGCACGGCACCCAACTCGCCTGCCAGAAAGGCCAAGGGCAGGAAGACCGCCAACGTGGTCAGGAAAGATGAGACGACGCCGGGCGTCACGGCGGCAACGCCTGCCGCCACGGTGTCCATAGTGGCACCCTTGGCGGCATGCACCGCAATGGAATCCGCGATCACGATGGAGTCGTCCATAACGATCCCGATCGCCATCAAAAGCGCCACCAGCGTCATCATGTTCAGGCTGAGCCCTGTCAGCGCCATCCAGACGAAGGCCCCAGCAAAGGCCACGGGCAGGCCCATCGCAGCCCAGATTGCGAAACCGGGGCGGAAGAACAGGCTCATGACAGCGACGACCAGCACAAGGCCGATTACCCCGTTCTGCACCAACATCACCAGCCGGTCGCGGATGATGGATGTAACGTCCTGCAGCACCTCGACCATGATCGTGTCGGGCAGGCGTGCGGCCTCGTCGGCCACCAGCGCCGCGACCCCGTCGAGCACGCGCAGTGCGTCGGCATCAAGTGACTTCGCCACGTCGATCACGATGGCCGGGGTGCCATCGACAAAGGCGCGGTCCTGCGGCGGCTCGAAGCGTTCCTCGATCACTGCCACGTCACCCAGTGTCAGGGTGGCGCCATTCGGCAAAACCAGCACGGGGATGGTCGCAAGGGTGATTGCCGTATCGCGCTCGGCGGTGAAGCGCAGGGTCAGGTCAGCGCCCGGACCCTCCAGCGTTCCGGCGGGCAGATCGATGTTCTGCGCGGCGATGGCGGCGGCCAATGCGGCAGGCGTCAGGCCGTGGCTGTCCAGCACGGCGCGGTCCGGCGTGATGGACAGTGTCCGGGCACCCAGACCCCCGCGCGTCACGCGGGCGACACCCGGCAGGGCGGTCAGGCGGTCCGACAGGGCGTCGGCGTAAAGATCCAACTCGCCCAGCGGCAACTCGCCCGAGATGGCGACTGATGTGACGGGATCGGAGCGGTGCAGCTCGCGCACCACGGCAGGATCGGCGCGGTCGGGAAAGCTGTCGATGGCCGAAACCTCTGTCCGCAGCGAATTGACGAAGCGCAGTGCGTCATTGCCCGGCGCCATGGTCGCCACGGCGCGGGCGCGGCCGGTCTGCGCGGTGCAGGTGAGTGTCTCGAGCCCCTCGACACCCTGCACCCCGTCCCAGAGCGGTGCGCAGATCGCGGCCTCCACATCCTCGGCGGCAGCACCGCGATAGGGCACGGTGATCTCGGCCTCGACGGCGCGGAAATCGGGGAAGGTCTCGCGCAGGAGGCCGGGGGCCGCGAAAGCGCCCGCGGCAAGGATCAGCAAGAGCAGGAGGTTGCCCGCCGTCGGGTGGCCGGTGAACCAGCGGATCATTGTGCGGCCTCGACCGGGGTCAGGGCCATGCCGGGCAGGGCCGGGGCGATGTCGTCGATCACCATGCGGTCGCCGGGGGACAGGCCGTCTGTAATGACAACGCGGCCCTCTTGCGCGAAGGCGGCGGTGACTGGGCGCAAATCCAGCCGGTCGTCGGGTCCAAGGATACGCACCATGCCGCCATGCAATGCTGCCTCGGGGATCGCAATGAGGCCTGACATGGGAGCGCCCGAAAAGCCGATCTGCACCTGTGTGTTGGGCACCAGTGGCAAACGTCGAGGCGGGTCCGCGCCCTCATAGGGATCATCAACACTGACCACGACTGGCACGGTGCGTGCGCGGGCATCCAGCGCGCCCTCGATCCGGGCCACACGAGCGGTCCAGATCTGCGTCGGGTCGGAAAGCGGGCTGAGCGTCACCTCGATCAATGCAGACGGGCCATCGCGCATCATGTCGGCGAGGGTCATGTCCTCTATTGCATCTCCGATCAGGCGGCGAAAGCTGTCGATCGGCAGATGCGCCACGACCTCGGCCGCCGCGATCCCGTCGCCGCGGATCACGACCTGACCGGGGGCGACGGTCTGGAAACGCTCTGCGTTCACCTCGGTCACGCGCAGATCGAAGGGGGACGTCAGCACAGTGCGGTCCAGCGACCGGCGCGCACGGTCGATGGCTGCTTGTGTCCGCGCGACCTGTGCCACGATCCGCGCCTCGCGGGGCGGGATCAGTGCCATCGCGTTTTCCAGTTCCGCGACCGTCCGGCGGGCTAGAAGCGTGGCACGCTCGGCCTCGTCGACGCGCGATTGCGGGACGGTGCCCTGTTCGGCCAATGTCCGGGTGCGCGTCAGATCGGCCTCGGCCAGCGCGAGGCGCGCGCGTTCCAGATCCAGGATGCGGGCCGTGTTGGCCGCCTCGGCGGTCAGTTGTGCGCTTTCGGCGGCAAGCGCCGCCAGATCGGCCTGAGACTGCGCGAGCGCCAGTTGGTAATCGGCGGGGTCGATCCGCAACACCTCGGTCCCCTCGGGGATCAGGCGACCTGGTTCTAGATCGGGATGGCGCCAGATCACCTCACCTTGTACCTCGGCCACCGCGACCCAACTGTCGGCGGCGCGCAGGTTGCCCCAGGCCGTGGCGGTCGGGCGGATATCCTCAACCGCGACGGTCATTACCCGGACGGGCAGGGCGGGCGCGCGCCCGTCAATCTGCGCGGGGCCGGGGGCCGAGGCGATCATCCAGACCGCTGCGGCGATCCCAAGAGCTATAGGCGGCACGGCAAGGAGGGGGGCGAGGCGCATCAGAGTCAACCCTGTGCCCGGCGCATCCGCGCCAGCGTCCCGTCACGCAACACGAATTGGTGGTAGAGCGCGCCGACCACATGCAGGGCGACCAATGCCAGCAGCACAATCTTCAACACATTGTGGCCCTGTGCTGCGGCCTCGACCCCGCCGAACCACGCGACGGACCCGCTGAGTGGCATCAGGATCATCAGCGCGTAAAGCCCGACATGGGTGAGCTTTGCGAGAATGCTTTGTACCTTGCTGGCTTCGATGGCCGGGGGCACCCCACGCCGGGCGCGCAGGGTCAGCCGCCACAGCGCGAAGATCATCACCAGCGCGCCGCCCGCCACATGGGCCAGCACGAGCGGGTCGAACCCGGCCTCCAGCCCATCGGTGATGCGGTCCCATGCGGCCGACATCGCGTCCTTGAAGATGTATTGCTGCGCGATCAGCGCGAAGACGAGCCAATGCAGCGCGATCTGCAGGCGGGAATAGCCGGTGGGGGCGGTTGTGACGTGCATGGCGGGGGTCCTTTCGGTCTAGGTGCGCGACTCGGGATGGAGGTTGCGGTTATCAACAGTATATGTTAGTGAGTTATAACTAACAAGAGGTGCTGCATGTCTGATCGTCAAAGCGCGCAAGACCGTAAGGCGCAGATCGTGGTCGAGGTACTGCGACTGGCCGATGAGATCGGGCCTGACCGTCTGAGCACTACGGATGTTGCGCGCGCCATAGGCATCAGCCAGCCTGCGATTTTCAGACATTTCCCAACGAAGGGCGCGCTCTGGTTGGCGGTGGCCGAGGATATCGCGGACCGGTTGCAGTGTGATTGGGCCGCAGCCGAGGCCGGGGCCAGTGGGCCGCACGCACGCCTGAAGGCGCTGATCGGAGCGCAACTGACGGCCATATCCAGAACGCCTGCGCTGCCGTCGATCCTGTTCTCGCGCGAGTTGCAGGTGGACAATGAAGCCCTGCGCGACGTGTTCCGGGGGCTACTGGCGGGGTTTCAGAGCCGCCTTGTTGCCGTGATCCGTCATCTTCAGGCTGAGGGCGACCTGCGCCGTGACGTCAGCCCGGAGGATGTCGCCATCCTGCTGACGTCGCTGGTGCAAGGTGTCGCCATCCGCTGGACGCTCGGCGCGCGGGGTTTTTCCCTGGTCCGTGAGGGGCTGCGACTGTTCGACGTGCAGATGACGCTACTGACAGCTCAGGAGGGCGTTTTCGATGAAGAAACAAAGTAAACTGATCCACATCTCAGCGGGTATTGCGGTCGTCTTCGGTCTTCTGACGGTTGTGTCGGGCGGGGCCACGCTTCTTGGCGGGCTCGAAATAGGGGCGATCGTCCTGTTCGTCCTGTGGTTCAACACACTGGCTGGACTGGCCTATGTCGTGGCGGGCCTGGGCCTGTGGCAGGGGCGGCGATGGGCCTATCCTCTGTCTCTCGCGATCTTCGCCGCAACTCTGCTGGTCTTTGCGGCCTTCGGTCTGCATGTCGCACAGGGTGGGGCCTTTGAGATGCGCACCGTTTACGCCATGGCCCTGCGCAGCGCGGTCTGGGGCGCGATCGCGCTGATGGCCCGACAACTGCTGACCCGTCAGGCGCTTTCCGGTCGATAGACGCAATCGGCCAGAGTGCTGCGGTTCAGGTCATCGATGAAGGCCGCCTCGGCATGGGCCAGCCGCGCCTTCAACCGGCAGTGCGGGGTCAGTGTGCAGGCGTGGGCCCCGGCGGCAAAGCACTCCACCAGCGCCTGATCGGCCTCGAGGATCGCTACCACATCGCCCAAGCGGATGTCCGCAGGCGCGCGGGCCAGCATCGCTCCGCCCCCGCCGCCGCGCCGGGTTTCCAGAAGACCTGCTGCGGCAAGCGCCGAGATCACCTTGGCCAGATGGTTGCGCGAGATACGGAACTCGGCGGCAAGGTCGGCAGCCGTGAAGGCGCGGTCAGGTGTGCCCGCCATGCGCATCAGCACGCGCAGCCCGTAATCTGTGAAGGAAGTGAGGCGCATGGTCGCGATCCTGATTTGGTATTTACAATGCGTATTACTGTGGTCTAATCGGTAAATCAAATACCAATTCGCTTAACTCAGACGACTCACCACAGAATGGACGTGCCATGGACGACGATGCCACCGCCGCAGTGCCGCAGGAAACCGGCGCCCTCATCGATCACATTCTGACCAACTATCACGCCATGCACAGGGCCGACCTCGCATCGCTGATCCCTCTTGCGAGCCGTGTCGAACAGGTTCACGCCGATGATCCTGACGCCCCCAAGGGGCTTGCCCATGCCCTGACCATGCTGGAGCGCGAGATGGAAGATCACATGACCAAGGAAGAAATGATCCTGTTTCCGGCGATGCGCGCGGGTGGCGGGGCGGGCATCGAACACCCCATTGCGGTCATGCGCGCCGACCATGACGATCACGCCGGATCCATCTCGCTGATCCGCAAGCTGACAGGCGATCTTACACCGCCCGAACACGCCTGCGGGTCCTGGCGGTCGCTTTATGGCGGCACGGCGACGCTGCTCAATGAACTGGCCGATCACATCGCGCTGGAGAACGACGTCCTCTTTCCCCGGTTCGAGTCTGCAAGATGACCAAGGACGGGACATATGCCTCGCCGCCCTGCATGGCGGCAGAGGTTTGCCCTTCGTATTTCGACCCGCTTGGCGCTGATCCCGAGCAGGGGCGCGATGTTGCACGCTGGCGCCGGGCCGAACGGGCACGGCTTGCCGGGCTGCGGGAGGGCCTCGGACAAGCTGGGCGGGCGCAGGGCTCGGACAGGATCGCGGGGCATCTGGGGAGGGTGCTGAGCGACCGCGGGGTGGGGCGCGGATGCGTCCTGTCCGGCTACTGGCCGATCAAGGGGGAACCCGACCTGCGCCCTGCCCTGGCCAATCTGCACCACGCGGGGGTGACCATCGCCCTGCCAGTCGTCGAGACCCGCGCGGCCCCGCTGGTGTTTCGCCGATGGACGCCCGAAACGAAACTGGTGCGCGGCGACTGGAACATCCCGGCTCCCCCACCTGAGGCCGACGAACTGACGCCCGAGACCGCGCTCGCTCCTTGTCTCGGTTGGGACAAGGCATGTTTCCGGCTTGGTTGGGGCGGCGGCTATTTCGACCGGACGCTGGCCGCGCTGGTGCCGCGCCCTCTGACCATCGGCATCGCCCTTTTCGCCGCGCGTCTGCCGACGATCTTTCCGCAACCCCATGACATCCCGCTCGACCTGATCCTGACCGAGGACGGCGTCGCGGCAACGAGTGCAGAAGCAAGGACAGACAGATGACGACCACGACCGAGCAGATGCGCGCCTGGACCGGCCCTGCGATCCTGACCTTCGGGTTCCGCCCGTTCTTTTTCGGCGCAGCAGTCTGGGCCGTGCTGGCGATGGCGCTCTGGGTGCCGATGCTGTCGGGATACCTGATGCTTCCCACCACGTTTGACCCCGTTTCCTGGCACGCGCATGAATTCCTGTTCGGCTATCTGGGCGCCGTCGTCGCGGGGTTCCTCTTGACCGCTGTGCCGAACTGGACCGGGCGCTTGCCGATCGTCGGCTGGCGGTTGGGGATGCTTGCCGGCCTTTGGCTGGTGGGGCGTGTGGCGGTTGCGGTCTCAGCCGGTTTGCCAGATGTGTTGGTGGCCGTGGCCGATCTGGCGTTTCCGGTTGTCTTTGCGGCTCTCATCGCGCGCGAGATCGTGGCGGGCAAGAACTGGCGCAATCTGGTCGTGCTGGCGATGCTGGGGGTCTTCATTCTTGGCAACGCCTTTTTCCATTGGGAAGCGGCAAAGGGCGGTTACGCGGCGCAAGGCTACGGCCTGCGTCTGGGCCTTGGCGCGGGCATCATGATGATCGCCGTGATCGGTGGCCGTGTAGTGCCGTCCTTCACCCGCAACTGGCTTGTGAAACGGCGCGGCAAAGTCCTGCCCGTGGCGCCGATGCAGTCCTTCGACAAGGTGGTGCTGGTGGTGCTGGCACTGGCGCTGTTGCTCTGGTTCGCCCTGCCGTTTGGGGCTTTGACCGGGGCGGCCCTTGCGCTGGCAGGCGTCTTGCACGCGCTGCGACTGGCCCGTTGGGCGGGGCATCGGACCTTTGCCGAACCGCTGGTGACGGTGCTGCATGCGGGCTATGCTTTTGTGCCGCTGGGGGCCTTGGCGCTGGCCGCGGAAATATTGGCTCCGGGGTCCTTCGGGATGGCAGGTGCGCAGCATTTCTGGATGGCCGGTGCGGTCGGGTTGATGACATTGGCCGTGATGACACGCGCCACGCTTGGCCATACCGGGCAGGAACTGAGAGCGGGGGCAGGGACCGTCACGATCTATCTGGCCCTGATCCTGTCCGTATTTGCGCGGGTCGCAGGCGGCGTATGGCCTGAATTCTCCGGCCTGTTGAACACTGTGGCGGGGCTGTTCTGGATCCTTGCTTTCGGCGGTTTCGCCGTCCTTTATGGTGCGCTTTTGCTGCGCCTGCCCGCCGCCAAACGTATCTGAGGCGCTTATCCATGGGATGCTTTGAGTTCTCCCTCGCCTATGTCGTCTTTTTCCTGTCGCATTCCTTGCCCGTGCGGCCGCCGCTCAGGCCCTGGCTTCAAGCGCGGCTTGGCGTTTCTGGCTTCACGCTGGCCTACTCCGCCCTGTCACTTGCGGCGCTGGCATGGCTGATAGTGGCGGCAGGCCGCGCGCCGCATGTGACCCTTTGGGATTGGGCGCCATGGCAGGTCCATGTGCCCCTGACGGTCATGGGACCGGTCTGCCTGATCCTTGCGCTCTCCATAGGGCGTCCAAACCCGTTCTCCTTCGGTGGCGCGCGCAACGACCGGTTCGATCCTGCGCGGCCCGGCATCGTCCGGTGGTCGCGTCACCCGCTGCTTGCTGCGCTGGCGCTTTGGGCGGCGGCCCATATCCTGCCGAACGGGGATCTCGCGCATGTGATCCTGTTCGGCACCTTTGCCGCCTTCGCCATTCTTGGCGGTCGTCTGATAGACCGCAGAAAACGTCGTGAGATGGGGGCGGATTGGCAGCGCCTGCACCTGTTGGTTGAAGAGGCACCGCTCCTGTCCTGGCGCTTGTCGGGAGATATTCTTGCGCGACTCGTAGCCGCTGTTTTTCTCTATGCGACGCTTCTCTGGGCGCATCCCGTCCTATTCGGCGTCAGCCCACTTCCGTGACGGTCACTCTTTGATGTCTTCGATCCAAGTTTTGGCCGCTACCGCGCGGGGCAACCCGAGGGGACCGATGGCCAGCATTGCGACCTGTGTCATCGCTGCAGGTTCGATCCCCTCTGATTTGGCGCGCCGTGTGTGAGAGTGCACCGCGCCTTCGGATCCAGCGCCAATGGCAAGCGCGAGCTTCACGAGACGCCTTTCCCGGGGCGTCAGCGGGCCACAATCTGCGCTTGCCTTGCCCAAGGCGGCATAGGCCTTCCAGATATCAGGATACTCTTCGGCGAGGTCTCCGGCAGCGCCAGGCATGGATTTGGTCATCTGTCTGTCCTTCACGTTGTAAAGTCATCAATCAGTGGGTTGGGTTTTGCGAAACGCTCGAGATCTGCTTGGTCCCCGATGGTGATACGGGTGCCTGTCACTGTCACGCCGTAGGGCTGCAGGCCCTTGAAGGCGCGGCTGAGGTTTTCAGGGGTCATGCCCAGCACCGAGGCCAGGCGCCGCTTTTCGAAATCCAGCTCGAACGCGGCCCCGCCGCCAGAGTGCCTTTGTTGCCTGAGCAGGTAGTTCGCGAGCCGCTCGAGCGAGGTTCTGAGTTTCAGATCCTTCTGCGCCTTGATGACAGAGCGATAGCACTGCGCCAGTTCCGTGACGATCGCACGGGCAAAGTCGCTGTCGGCGTCGAAGATCGCGCGCACATCCTGACTGGGGATCAGCGCGATCCGGCTTTTTTCCAGCGTGCGGGCCGACATCAGATAGGGCGCGTCCTTGATTGTCGCGGCAAGAATGAAGGTCGAGATCGGGCGAACAGTCGCCATGCTGGTATCCCGGCCGTTCCAGGCGGAGAATAGATCGACCGAGCCCGAAAGGACGATGTGAAGAAAATCGCTCGGCTCACCTTCAGTGATCAATTCGATCTGAGCGGGGAAATTCTGCACGTAAGCACCCCGCATAAGGGCCGTGAAATGCGCATCCGCCATTTGCGAAAAGAGATCGAGCTTTCGAATATCCCGGTATTCTGAATCGGGCATGTCATCTCCCTTTCTTTTTTCACGGTTAACAAATTTCATCAAATCAATTGATAATTGTCAAGCATTGAGTTGCTCTGCGCCGAACAATCCTTGATCTTTCACGGCGCGCCCAATGACATATTTATGTAAGCCATTTATTTCGTTATACTTTTTACCTTTTCATGATCCAGATCAAACTTAAAACCGACAACATCCGTCTTCCTTGTCTCAAACACGCCTAGTGCCCGCATGCGGTGTCAGATTGGAGAGACAGATGGAGATAATGTTGGCCTATGACCATTCGCGCAACGCGCGGATTGCGCTGGACGCGCTCCGAGACATGTTTGGGCAAATCAAGCCTACGATCACTCTGGTCTCTGTGGTGGAAGATGTCGGCAGCGCCACATCCGGTGCGGACGATCTTTTCAACGAACAATATGCAACCCAGAAGGCCGGCGTCGAGGCTGCGGCTGCTGAATTGATGGCAGAGGGTTTCGAAGCCCGCGTGGTTCTGGCCCAGGGTGATGCACGCAAGATGATCCTGCGCGCAACCGAGGAACGCAAGCCTGACCTTCTGGTGATGGCGCGTCACAGCCACCAGCCGGATGACGGCCCGCTTGGCTTTATTGCCCGCCGCATCGACGCGCTGGTCGAGGAGTTCGATCACATGACTTTCGGTTCGGTTTCGGCATTCCTCGCGCGCCGTGCGAAATGCCCGATCCTCATCATCCCAACCCATGTTTCTGCATCCGAGATGCAGGCGGCCCAATAAGCCAGACAGAGGAACGCCCAAATGCAAGTCTCGGATATCTTCCGCTTCCGTAACCGTGAAATCCGCGCTCTTCACCTGACGTGGATCGCCTTTTTCATCACTTTCTACGTCTGGTTCAACATGGCGCCGCTGGCATCCTCGATGCTGGCTTCCGCTGACTGGCTGACCCGCGACGATATCCGGCTATTTGCTATCGCGAACGTTGCGTTGACCATTCCAGCCCGCATCATCGTCGGCATGGCGCTCGACAAGTGGGGACCGCGGCGTGTGTTCTCAGTCCTTATGGTCGTCATGGCAGTACCAACGCTGTTCTTCGCTTTTGGCGACAGCAAGATGCAACTCTTTGTCTCCCGTCTGGTTCTGTCATCGGTCGGCGCGGGCTTTGTCGTCGGCATTCACATGACCGCCCTTTGGTTCAAGCCGCGCGATATAGGTTTTGCCGAGGGCTTCTATGCCGGTTGGGGCAATTTCGGTTCTGCCGCAGCGGCTATGACCATCCCGACCATTGCGCTGTCGGTGTTCGGCGGCGATGACGGATGGCGCTATGCCATTGCGATGTCAGGGATCATCATGGCGGCCTATGGTGTTTTTTACTGGTTTGCCATCACTGACGGTCCGACAGCAGACACCCATAAGAAGGCCCGCAAATCTGGCGCGTTGGAAGTTTCCACTTACCGCGATCTTGCGCTTCTGGTGATCTTTACGGTGCCGCTGGTGGGTATCTTGTCTATCCTTGTCTATCGCGTTCAGCGGATGGGCTATATCGACACATTTGTTGCTGCGATCTGTTATGCGGCTATTGCTGTGGTGGTGGTCTATCAGGTTTGGCAAGTGCTGCGTGTCAATTTGCCGTTGCTGCGCAAGGGCATCCCCGCAGATGACCGCTATCCGTTCTCATCTGTTGCTGCGCTGAACACGACATACTTCGCGAATTTCGGCGCGGAACTCGCGGTGGTCTCGATGCTGCCGATGTTCTTTCAGGAGACATGGGGTTTGAACCCGGTGACCGCCGGCCTTATTGCCGCTTCCTTTGCCTTCATCAACCTTGTCGCGCGCCCCATGGGCGGCCTTGTCTCGGACCGGATGGGTAACCGCCGCTTCGTGATGCTGTCTTACATGCTGGGCATTGCCATCGGGTTCTTCCTAATGGGGCTTCTCAACAGTTCGTGGCCGCTGATCATCGCCATCGCCATCACCATCGGGTGTTCGTTCTTCGTGCAAGGTGCAGAGGGTGCAACCTTCGGCATCATCCCGTCGATCAAGCGTCGCGTGACCGGGCAGATCGCGGGCATGGCGGGGGCCTACGGCAATGTTGGGGCAGTGTTTTACCTTTTCATCTTCATGTTCGTTGATGCTTCGACGTTCTTTATGATCATCGCGGCTGGGGCCTTGGTTTCCTGGGTGGTCTGCTTTTTCTGGTTGAAAGAGCCTGCCGGCGGGTTTGGCGAGGAATACGTCCTCTCGTCGGTCGACCATGCGATTGCCGCCGAGGTGCAGCACAAGAAGGACGCTGAGCTCGAACTGGCGAATATTTTCGAGGGTTCCGAAAACGTCGCACTGGCTGAAAAAGCGGACGGCGTGATCATCACGGCGCGGTTCAGTGACCTCGAAGCATTGCGTGCCGCGCTTGGCCGTCTGGCCGCCAAACCCCGCACCGCCGAATGACACTTATGCAAGCCCGCCCTGGCAAGCCTGCTCAAAATCGCACAGAAGGAGCGTTCTCCATGTCTATGACATCCGCACAAACGAAAGGGCCGGTTCTGAAAGACTGGCGTCCCGAAGACACTGCATTCTGGGAAAGTACGGGCAAGCGTATCGCACGCCGCAACTTGTGGATTTCCATTCCTGCTTTGCTGCTGGCGTTTGCTGTCTGGATGGTTTGGTCAGTCGTGGTGGCGCGCCTGCCGGCCATCGGCTTTGACTTCGACACCGGCCAACTGTTCTGGCTGGCCGCTTTACCCGGATTATCTGGTGCGACCCTGCGCATTTTCTACAGCTTTGTAATCCCGATCTTTGGGGGGCGTCGCTGGACAGCAATTTCGACCGCGTCGCTCTTGGCTCCGGCCCTTGGCATCGGCTTTGCCGTGCAGAACCCAGACACGCCCTACAGCATGTTCGTGCTGCTTGCGCTGCTCTGCGGCCTTGGTGGCGGCAACTTTGCCTCGTCGATGGCAAACATCAACTATTTCTTCCCTAAGACACAGAAGGGCAACGCTCTGGCGTTGAATGCGGGCCTTGGAAACCTCGGCGTCTCGGTGGTGCAATTCGTCGTGCCGGTCGTGATCACCATGGGTGTTTTCGGGGCTATGGGCGGTCAGGGTCAGAAGATCAGCGACGGTGGTCAACTTTGGCTGCAGAATGCGGGTTTCGTGTGGGTACCCTTCCTTGTAATCTGCACGCTGGCTGCATGGTTTGGCATGAATGATCTTGCTGACGCCAAAGCCTCGCTTTCTGAACAGTTGAGCATACTCAAGCGCAAGCACAATTGGATCATGTCGATCTTGTACATCGGCACCTTTGGCAGCTTCATTGGCTACTCGGCCGGCTTCCCGCTTCTGATGAAAACCCAGTTTCCCGCGATGGAAACATTGCACCTGGCGTTTCTGGGTCCGCTTGTTGGGGCGCTGTCACGCTCGGCCACGGGTTGGATTTCCGACAAGTTCGGTGGCGGACGCGTGACGCTTTGGGTCTTTGTCGGGATGATTATCGCGGTTCTGGGTGTCGTGTTGTTCCTGCCGCTCGGCGGATCAGAAGGCAACTTCGTGGGCTTCTTTGCCTGTTTCATGGCGCTTTTCATGCTTACTGGAATTGGTAACGCCTCGACCTTTCAAATGATCCCCAGCATCATGCGGCAGGAAATTCCCCGCCTCATGCCCGACCTGGACCAGACCGCTAGTCTGCGCACGGCCGAGCGTGAAAGTGGCGCGATCATTGCCTTCACTTCGGCGATGGCAGCATACGGCGCCTTCTTCATACCGAAATCTTACGGAACTTCGATTGCACTTACGGGTGGCCCCGCGGGTGCGCTGTACGCCTTTGCGATTTTTTACGCGATCTGCGTGGCGCTGACGTGGGCCTTCTATACCCGCAAAGGCGCTGCGACGCCCTGCTGAAATCATACGGGTGCAACCTGTTGCACCCGGTAACGCCATCAAAACTCGGAGAAAGCCATGAGCCATCTACTCGACAAACTGAACTTCTTCCAGAGCAAGGAACTGGAACAATTCTCCGACGGTTGGGGTCAGACCACCCGCGAGAACCGCGACTGGGAGGACACCTACAGAAACCGCTGGCGGCACGACAAGATCGTGCGCTCGACCCATGGGGTGAACTGCACCGGGTCATGTTCATGGAAGATCTACGTCAAATCCGGGATCGTGACATGGGAAACCCAGCAGACCGACTATCCCCGCACCCGCGCGGGCCTGCCCAACCATGAACCGCGCGGCTGCGCGCGGGGCGCGTCCTACAGCTGGTATCTCTATTCCGCGAACCGGGTGAAGAACCCGCTGATCCGCGGCGCCCTGATGCGCGCCTGGCGCAAGATGCGTGAGACGATGACCCCGGTCGCCGCTTGGGCCGCGATCCAGAACGATCCGATCCTGCGGAGCTCTTATACCAAGACGCGCGGCAAGGGCGGGTTTGTCCGGGCAAGCTGGGACGAAGCGACCGAAATCGTCGCGGCCGCCAACGCCTATACCGCCAAGACTTACGGCCCCGACCGGGTGTTCGGCTTCTCCCCGATCCCGGCCATGTCGATGGTCAGCTATGCCGCGGGCTCGCGCTACCTGTCGCTTCTCGGCGGCACTTGCATGTCCTTCTACGACTGGTATTGCGACCTGCCGCCCGCGTCGCCGCAGACTTGGGGCGAACAGACCGACGTGCCGGAATCGGCCGATTGGTACAATGCGGGCTTCCTGATGCTCTGGGGTTCAAACGTGCCTCAGACGCGCACGCCTGATGCGCACTTTTATACCGAGGTCCGCTATCGCGGCACAAAATCCGCCGTAGTCAGCCCCGACTATTCCGAGGCCGCCAAGTTCGGTGACATCTGGCTGAACCCGCAGGCGGGCACCGATGCCGCGCTGGCGATGGCCATGGGCCATGTGATCCTGCGCGAATACCATCTGGACCGTCAGGCCGAGTATTTCGAGGACTACGCCCGCAAATACACCGACATGCCGATGCTGGTGCGTCTGGACGAACAGGATGGTCACCTTGTCCCGGGCCGGATGCTGCGCGCGGAAGATTTCGACGACAAGCTAGGCGAGACCAACAACCCCGACTGGAAGACTGTGGCCTATGATGAGGCCTCGGGCCAGATCGTTGCCCCCAACGGGTCCATCGGGTTCCGCTGGGGCGAGGAAGGCAAGTGGAACCTTGAGCAACGCGCCAAGGGAACGGATGCCCAACTGCGCCTGAGCCAGATCACGGATGGCGACCGTGACGAGGTTGTGGGAGTCGATTTCCCCTATTTCGGCGGTGTTGCAACGGGCGATTTCGTCAAATGCGACCACCCCGAAGTGCTGACCCGGAACATTCCGGCGAAGCGCGTGAAACTCGCCGATGGGTCCGAGGCGCTGGTCGCGACGGTGTTCGACCTGTTCTGCGCCAACTACGGGCTTGATCGAGGCCTTGGCGGTGAATGGGTGTCGAAGGATTTCAACGACGACAGCCCCTACACCCCTGCCTGGGCCGAAAAGATCACCGGCGTCGAGCGCGAGAAGATCATCGCGGTCGCGCGGGAATTCGCGGGCAACGCTGAAAAGACCCATGGCAAGTCCATGGTCATCCTCGGGGCCGGTCTGAACCACTGGTACCACATGGACATGAACTATCGCGGCATCATCAACATGCTGGTGATGTGCGGCTGCATCGGCCAAGAGGGCGGTGGCTGGTCGCATTACGTGGGGCAGGAGAAGCTCCGCCCGCAAACCGGCTGGCAGCCACTGGCCTTCGGCCTGGACTGGAGCCGTCCGCCACGCCACATGAATTCGACCTCTGCCTGGTATGCCCACACGGACCAATGGCGCTACGAGACGCTGAGCGCGGGCGAGATCCTGTCGCCCACCGCGCCGGAGGGCGATTGGGATATCAGCCTGATCGACTACAACATCCGCGCCGAACGCATGGGCTGGCTGCCGTCCGCCCCACAGCTGAAAACCAACCCGCTGGAGGTATCAAAGGCGGCCAAGAAAGCCGGCAAGGACATTCCCGCCTATGTCGCCGAACAACTGAAATCCGGCGTCCTGCAGATGTCGTGCGAAGACCCGGACGCCCCGGAGAACTGGCCGCGCAACCTCTTCGTCTGGCGCTCGAACCTGCTCGGCTCTTCGGGCAAGGGGCATGAATACTTCCTCAAGCACCTGCTCGGCACCGATCACGGCGTCATGGGCAAGGACCTGGGCGAGGAAGGCGGCGTCATGCCGAAGGAGGCCGTTTGGCATGACGAGGCGCCCAAGGGCAAACTCGATCTGCTGGTGACCATCGACTTCCGCATGTCCACCACCTGCGTTTATTCCGACATCGTCCTGCCCACGGCCAGCTGGTACGAAAAGGACGACCTGAACACCTCCGACATGCATCCGTTCATCCACCCGCTTCAGGCGGCGGTGGACCCGGCCTACGAGAGCAAGTCGGACTGGGAGATCTTCAAGTCGATCGCCCGGAAATTCTCGGAAGTCGCGCCCGAAGTGCTTGGCGTGGAAACGGACATCGTCCAACTTCCGCTGCTGCACGACACTCCCGGCGAATTGGCGCAGGCCCATGTGAAGGACTGGAAGAAGGGCGAATGCGACCTGATCCCCGGCAAGACCGCGCCCAACTATATCGCGGTCGAGCGGGATTATCCCAACCTCTACAAGAAGTTCACCTCGGTCGGTCCGCTTCTTGAAAAGCTGGGCAACGGTGGCAAGGGCATCAACTGGGATACCAAGGTCGAAGTCGGACATCTGCGCGACCTGAATGGCGTGGTGCACGACGAGGGTGTCTCGAAGGGTCACGCGAAGCTGGAAACCGCCATCGACGCGGCCGAGATGATCCTGATGCTCGCCCCCGAGACCAACGGCGAAGTAGCTGTCAAAGCCTGGGAGGAACTGGAGAAGCCCACCGGCCGCCACCATTCCCATCTGGCGGAAGGCGCGCATCACACCAAGATCCGCTTCCGCGATATCGCGGCGCAACCGCGCAAGATCATCTCCAGCCCCACATGGTCGGGCATCGAGAGCGAAGAGGTCTGCTACAACGCGGGTTACACCAACGTGCACGAACTGATCCCTTGGCGGACGCTGACGGGTCGTCAGCAACTTTATCAGGATCACCTTTGGATGCGAGCGTTTGGCGAAGGTTTCGTCAGCTACCGCCCACCGGTGGATCTCAAGACCATCACAGCCGCCGTCAACAACGACGCGGCCGAGGGCAGTCCGCATGTGGTGCTGAACTTCATCACGCCCCACCAGAAATGGGGCATCCATTCCACCTATACTGACAACCTGTTGATGCTGACGCTGAACCGGGGCGGGCCAGTGGTCTGGATGTCCGAGATCGACGCCCAGAAAGCGGGTCTCGTCGATAATGATTGGGTCGAGGCCTACAACATCAACGGTGCACTGACCGCGCGGGTCGTGGTGTCGCAGCGGATCAAGCAGGGAACCCTGTTCATGTATCACGCTCAGGAAAAGATCGTGAACACGCCTGGATCAGAGAAGACCGGCAATCGCGGCGGCATCCACAATTCCGTTACCCGCGCTACGCTCAAGCCCACCCACATGATCGGCGGCTACGCGCAGCTGTCCTACGGCTTCAACTACTACGGCACCGTTGGCAGCAACCGCGATGAATTCGTCATCGTGCGGAAAATGAAGAAAATCGACTGGCTCGACACTCCTGCAAGCCGGTCCGCAACCCACAAAGTGGAGGCAGCGGAATGAAAGTTCGTGCGCAAATCGGCAAGGTACTGAACCTCGACAAATGCATCGGGTGTCACACTTGCTCAGTGACCTGCAAGAACGTGTGGACGACGCGCGAAGGCGTTGAATACGCGTGGTTCAACAACGTCGAAACCAAGCCCGGCACCGGCTATCCTACCGATTGGGAAAACCAGAAACGCTGGAACGGGGGCTGGGTGCGCTCGGCGAGCGGCAAACTGCACCCCAAACAGGGAGCCAAGTGGCGGATTCTGGCCAATATCTTTGCCAACCCGTCGATGCCGGAAATCGATGACTACTATGAGCCGTTCGATTTCGACTATGACCACCTGAAATCCGCGCCGGATATGAATGCATTTCCCACCGCCCGGCCCCGGTCGAAGATCACCGGCGAACGGATGGAAAAGATCGAGAAAGGCCCGAACTGGGAGGAAATCCTCGGCGGTGAATTTTCAAAGCGGTCGCAGGACTACAATTTCGAGAATGTGCAGAAAGAGATTTATGGAGAGTATGAGAATACCTTCATGATGTATCTGCCGCGTCTGTGCGAGCATTGCCTCAATCCCACCTGTTCTGCCTCTTGCCCTTCAGGCGCGATCTACAAGCGCGAGGAAGACGGCATCGTCCTGATCGATCAGGAAAAATGCCGCGGCTGGCGGATGTGCGTCTCGGGCTGTCCCTACAAGAAAATCTACTACAACTGGGAAAGCGGAAAATCCGAGAAATGCACCTTCTGTTATCCGCGCATCGAGAGCGGCCAGCCTACGGTGTGTTCCGAAACCTGCGTGGGGCGAATCCGCTATCTAGGTGTCATTCTCTATGACGCCGACAAGATCGAAGCTGCCGCCAGCGCGGAACGCGAAACCGATCTTTATGGCGCGCAACTGGATGTGTTCCTTGATCCCAACGACCCCGAAGTGATTGCAGCCGCCCGCCGCGACGGCGTGCCGGAGGACTGGATCGAGGCCGCTAAGGTCAGCCCGATCTGGAAGATGGCGATGGACTGGAAGGTCGCCTTCCCGCTGCACCCCGAATACCGGACGCTGCCGATGGTCTGGTACATCCCGCCGCTCTCCCCGATCCAGAACGCGGCCGAGGCCGGGCAGATCGCTATGAGTGACCAGATGCCCGATGTGCGATCCTTGCGCATCCCCGTCAAATATCTCGCCAACATGCTGACGGCGGGCGACGAGGAGCCCATCGTTCATGCGCTGGAACGGATGTCGGCCATGCGGCTTTATATGCGCGCGCTGACGGTCGATGGGGTTCGCGACGAAGGCATCGCCGCCCGCGTCGGCATGTCGGGCCGCATGATCGAGGATATGTACAAGATCATGGCCATCGCGGATTACGAGGACCGTTTCGCGATCCCCACGGCGCACCGCGAACAGAACGAAGAGGGCGCCGACATCCGCGGCGGCTGTGGGTTCACTGATGGCAATGGCTGTTCCACCGGCGAGACGGGCAAGACAAGTCTGTTCGGCGGCAAGAAGAAGTCCTTTGCTCTGCCGCTGGAGTCATTCTGATGATGGATCGTACCCTCAAGGCGCTGTCGCTGACGCTCAGCTATCCGAGCGTTGACCTGCAAGACGCCATGCTCGAGATCGGGGCGGTGCTTGGCGCAGATCCCCGCATCGCGCCGGACACGCGAAAGGCCCTTCAAAAGCTGGCGGGTGAAATCGGGCAGGGCGACCTGTTCGATGTTCAAGAGAGCTATGTCATGCTCTTCGACCGCTCGCGCACGCTGTCGCTCAACCTCTTCGAGCATGTCCACGGCGAAAGCCGGGACCGGGGCGGCGCGATGGTCAGCCTGATCGAAACCTACCGGGAGGGCGGGTTTGAGCCCGCCACCACGGAACTGCCCGACCACCTGCCGGTGCTGCTGGAATTCCTGTCGACGCGTCCCTTTGCCGAAGCGCAGGAAACCTTGGCGGACGCGGCCCATATCCTCGACGCTTTGGCGGCCCGGCTTGTCCGACGCGAGAGTGGATATGCCGCCGCGTTCGCCGCTCTTTCCCAACTTGCCGGTGCGCAAGCCGATACGGAAGCCGTGGCTGAGATGCTGGCCCAGCCCGATGACGATCCCACCGACCTGACCGCCCTCGATGCGGTCTGGGAGGAAACCGAGGTCACCTTCGGCCCCGATCCCAACGCCGGCTGCCCGCAGGTCCGCGACATGCTGGCCCTGATGGACAAACCGGCTCTCAAAGCGGCCTCCGCACCTACCAACCTGAACAGGAGCGCATGACATGTTCGCCAATTTCGATATCAACTTCATGCTTTTTGGGGTCATGCCCTATGTCGCGCTGACGATCTTTCTCGTGGGCTCGATCGCGCGGTATGAACGTGATCCATTCACTTGGAAAAGCTCTTCGAGCCAGCTTCTGCGTCGCAAACAATTGATCTGGGGCTCGATCCTTTTTCATGTCGGTATCCTGACGGTATTCTTCGGTCACCTCGTTGGTCTGTTCACGCCCATCTGGGTGCTGGATGCCATCGGCATTCCCTATGGGTTGAAGCAGTGGATGGCGGTCTTGATCGGCGGGCCTGCGGGCATCGCTGCGCTGATCGGCTCGACGATGCTTCTTCACCGCCGCCTCGTTGATCCACGTATCCGCGTTACCTCGACGGTGCCTGACATCCTGATCATGGTCCTGATCTGGCTCCAGCTGGCTATCGGTCTGCTGACAATTACCCAGACGCTTCAGCACATGGATGGGTCGGAAATGGTCCGCTTCATGACTTGGTCGCAAAGCGTTGTGACATGGAACATCAATGCCTGGGTGACGGTGGTTGACGTGCATTGGCTTTACAAGCTGCATATCTTCCTTGGCCTGATCATCACGGCGCTCTTCCCCTTCACTCGACTTGTGCACATCTGGTCCGGTTTTGCAGCGCCTTTCCGCTACCTGCTGACGCGGCCGGGCTACCAGATCGTGCGTTCGCGCCGGACCCGTTCGCTTGAAGACCGCCGCCGCGCCTTTGACAAGCGACAGGGCAAAACCGGCCCCAAAATCACCACACCTGCGGAGTGACCATGATGAATATTGCTCTGTTTCCAGATGTTGTCGTGAATAATGAGACCATCCCCTCGGCGGCCATTGCCGCCGAGGCCCAGAACCACACGGCCCCCAAGGACAAGCCCGGCATCGCCTGGCGCAAGGCGGCGCAAGCCCTGACGATCCGCGCCTTGCTGCTGCAAGAGGCCCGCGCGCGCGGGCTGGTGTCTGATCCTCTTGAGTTGGCACCGGGGCGCTTCGAGACCGAGGAAGAGGCGCTGATCCGCGCGCTTCTGGACGCGGCACTAACCATCGCCCCGGTGACCGAGGACGCGGTGCGCGCCGAATGGGCTAAAGCCCCCGACCGTTACCGCTCGCCCCCGCTGTGGGACGT
Organism: Roseibaca calidilacus; assembly: GCF_001517585.1. Classification (NCBI taxonomy): domain Bacteria; kingdom Pseudomonadati; phylum Pseudomonadota; class Alphaproteobacteria; order Rhodobacterales; family Paracoccaceae; genus Roseinatronobacter; species Roseibaca calidilacus. The sequence continues at coordinate 22,311 of NZ_FBYC01000003.1, forward strand.
GTCACACATCCTTTGCGCCTGCGATCTGCGCGACGAAGAAGAGCGCGCAGCCACGCAAGCGCGGGCAACACATCTGCTGTCGAAACTCGACGGTGACGCCAAGGGCTTCGCCGCAGTCGCCCGTGAAAGTGATTGCGATTCCAAAGCATCGGGCGGTCACCTTGGCCAGCTTGGCCCCGGCGATACGGTGCCAGAATTCGAAGCGGCGCTGCGCGAACTTGATGAGGGCAACATCACCCCTGCACCCGTCTTGTCGCGTCACGGCTGGCATATCATCCGCCTGAACGCCATCGCGCCGGGGCAGGTGCTGCCCTTTGAGACTGTCCGGCCCAAGATTGCACAGGCGTTGGAAAAGGCTGCCTGGGCGCGGGCCTCACGGGACTTCGTCGAAACTCTGGCCCAAGGCGCAAAGATCACTGGCGCCAGCCTTGCACCGATCTGAAACCCGCGAAAGGACGTGTCATGCAACCGACAGAGACAGTGCTGCGTGGGTGTGGTGACAAACCGACAAGCCCGGGCCTGCTTGCAAATCCGCTGGATTTCATTAGCGAAGATCACCTGCGCGAACGTCAGATTTGCGCCGTGATCGAGCGGCTGGCAACGGCAACCTCCCTTGATCCTCAAGCGATAACAAGTGTCCTGCGATTCCTGAACGAAGAGCTGAACGTCCACCTGCGCGACGAGGCTGAAGATCTGTTCCCGCTTCTGTCCCGGCGCTGCACGCAGGAAGATGCGATCGAGGGCGCGATTACCCGCATCAGGGCCGATCAAGACGAGGCGATGCGTCTGTTGCCTCAAGTGCGTGCGATGCTGGCCGGTTGCCTTGATGACGGGGTCGACCTGACCGTGGAGGAGCGAGCCGTATTGACCAAATTCGCGGGGCATGTGCGCCGCCATGTCATCGCCGAAAACGCGATCCTTTTGCCGATTGCCCGTGTCAGGCTGACTCAGGTTGATCTGCGGACCCTGTCGAAACACATGCGGTCACGGCGCGGCCTGCCTGATCTTCTGGAGGCGATACATGCTGAATGATCTCCTGGCGCGCAACGAGGCGTGGTCGAAACAACGACACGTCGAGGAACCGGATTACTTCACTCGCCTTGCCACACTTCAGGCGCCCGAATTCTTCTGGATCGGCTGTTCGGACAGCGGCGTTCCGGCCAACGTGGTCGCGGGCCTCGATCCGGGTGAGGTCTTCGTCCATCGCAATGTCGCCAATATTGTTCATTCCTCGGATATGAACCTACTGTCGGCGCTGGAGTTCGCCGTCGAGGCGTTGCAGGTGCGCGAGATCATCGTTTGCGGCCACTACGGCTGCGGCGGGGTCAAGGCAGCGACGGAGGATTTACCCCACGGTCTGGCCGATCATTTGCTGGAACCGGTCCGGCGCCTCGCCCGTGCCTACGCGGTCGATCTGGGGCGTGAGCCCCACCTTGAGGCGCGACGCTACCGGCTGGCCGAATGGAATGTGGTCGAAGGTGTCCGGCGCGTCTGTGAAACGCCGATCTTGCAGCGGGCGTGGGAGCGCGGTGCCGTCGTGCGCGTGCATGGCCTGATCTACGGGCTCAAGTACGGGTGCCTGCGCGACCTCGATTGCAGCATTGGACCCGGACACTTTCAGACAGGCCATCATAGCCAGGAGGCAGTACAATGACGATCCATCAGGCCATCGCGTCACCGGGCTGCGGCTGCGACCGCTGGGATATGCTCCATCCGTTAATCAGCATTGACGAGGCCCTTACCCTGATTGCGGCGGATGCAACACCTGTCGGTCGAACCGAGGCCATGTCGCTCGACAGCGCTTTTGGCCGAATCCTCACACAGCCGGTCCGGAGCCGTTCGATGGCACCGTCCTTCGACAACGCGGCAATGGATGGCTATGCCATCGGGACCTCAGCCCTGACGGGGCTCGGTCCTTGGGCGCTTCGGGTCGTGGCACGCGTGCCTGCCGGGCAGGACTCCGCCACAGTGCTCGAGGGGACTTCGGCAGCCCGCATCTTCACGGGAGCGCCCATTCCCAAGGGCGCGGATTCTGTGGTGATGCAGGAAGACGTCGTGCGGGACGGGGACGTTATTCACCTCTCCCGCCGTCCCGTGGCGGGTCAGAACATCCGTGTAGCGGGCAGCGATATGGCCAAGGGCGCGACCGTTCTGGATATGGGCCGCAAGCTCGGCCCGAGGGAGATCGCTGCCTGCGCCGCGGCTGGAGCAGGCATCCTGCGCGTTCGGCGCAGACTGCGCGTGGCCCTGCTGGTCACCGGCGACGAGGTGCGGCGTGCGGGTGGCGCGCGCGAGGCCGCACAGATCTGGGACGTGAACACACCGATGCTCACGGCAAGCCTTGCACGTGCAGGCATTGAAATCGTCGCCTCCGCCCAAGGCGCCGACAATCTTTCGGGCCTGGTTCATCAACTGGGTGTAATGGCGGCGCAAGCCGACCTCGTCATTACCACGGGCGGCATCTCGGTGGGCGAAGAGGATCATGTGAAACCCGCCGTCATGGCACTCGGCGGCGAGACCCTGTTCAGTGGCGTGACGATCAAACCGGGCAAGCCAGTGACGCTCGGGCGCATCGGAAAGGCGCACTGGCTTGGATTGCCTGGCAATCCGGTTTCAGCTTTTGTTACGTTTCAGGTCTTTGGCACAGCGCTGATCCGTTCACTGACCGGCGAGGCGACTGGTACCCCGACCCGACGGCACGTCGTGACCGCGACTGAAATCCGCCGCAAGCCCGGGCGCTGCGAGCTCAGGCCCGCGACCTTGGCAGGCTTCGACCCGCACGGCCGCGAGATCGCCCATTTCGAGGATGCCACCCATTCAGCACGTGTTGGGCTGCTGCCCCTGGCGGACGGGCTGATGTTTCTGCCCGCCGATGCCGACAACCTGTCTGCCGGTGCGCTGGTCGAGTTCCAACCCTTCTGCCAATCTTGAGGAGACCAGAGATGAAACTTGCCTACACAATGGCGCCGGGGCGCGGCGATACGGATTTGGTGCTTGAACGGCTTGCAACAGACCTCGCGGCCCGGGGCCTCAGATGTTGCGGGACCGTTCAGATCAACAGCGAGCGCATCGACTCAGGCCCTTGCGACATGGACGTACGGGTGTTGCCCGATGGTGCCATATTGCGCATCAGTCAGGATCTGGGCCCGCAGGCGCGGGGGTGTCGCCTCGATCCAGCCGCTCTGGAAACAGCGGTCGGACTGGTCGCGACTGGCCTCTCATCCGGCGCGGACCTTTTGATCGTCAACAAGTTTGGCAAACACGAGGCCGAAGGGCGCGGGTTTCGTGATGTGATCGCCGAGGCGGTCGCGATGGATATCCCCGTTCTTGTTGGCATAAATGCGCTCAACCGGTCGGCCTTCGAGAGTTTTGCGGAAGGGTTGGCAATCCAGCTGCCGCCTGAACGGGCTGCGCTGATGGCGTGGGTGGAGGGTGTGGCAAAGACCGCGGATGCAATGATTTGATTTCAGCTGACGCTCGCGATTTTCCGTCCGTCCTCGCGCCATTCCGGCAGACCACCGTCGAGGCGTCGCGCATTTAAGCCGTGTCTTCGCAGAGCGGCTACCGCTTGGTGGGCGTAGACGCAGTAAGGGCCCCTGCAATACGCCACGATTTCAGCGGTTGAATCGAACATTGAAACGACCCCGTCGATTTCCGACAGCGTCGCATTCAGCGCGCCGGGAATGTGCCCGGCCGCGTATTCATCTGCAGGGCGGACATCCAGCACGGTCACCGAGCCGTCCGCAAGCCGCGCGGCCAGATCGGCGCGGCTGACCGGCTCAGGTGCGTCCTCCCCGTCCGAGAGGCCCCGCAGGATACGCTCGACCTGTGCTAGGTTTCGCTCAGCGATGATGCGCAGCAGGTCCATCAGCTGAAGCGTCTTCGCATCGGTCAGCCGGTAGATCACTGATTTGCCGTCGCGGCGGCTGGTAACGAGTGCCGCGCGACGCAACTGCTGCAGATGCTGCGAGCAGTTGGCGATAGTGAGGCCGGTCTTTTCCGCAAGCGCCTCCACCCCACGCTCGCCCTGTGCCAGTTGTTCGAGCAACATCAATCGCGCCGGCGCGGACAGGGCGCGCGCGACGAGGGCGTATTCCTCGAGTAGGGCGGTTTTGGGACTGATTGACACCGGATGTCTCCCGAGATTATATCATTCAAGCGATAACTTGAATTATAACGAATCCATCGCGTCCCACAAGTCAAAAGGCCCGCATCCATGTCAGAGACCATCCTTGCCGCCGAACCGACGATCCGCCTTGCGATTTTCCTTGGCGTGCTGGTGGCCATGGCGCTGTGGGAGGTGGCCGCGCCCCGGCGTCGGCGGGAAATCCCGCGCGTGATCCGCTGGACCAATAATCTTGCGCTCGTCGTGGTTGACACGATCATTTTGCGGCTGTCCTTTCCCATCATCGCCGTCGGGCTGGCCGTCATGGCTGAAGATCGTGGCTGGGGCCTGTTCAACAATATCGACGCCCCGTTCTGGGTCGCGGTCGTGGTCTCGATGCTGCTGCTCGATCTTGCGATCTACCTCCAGCACGTGATGTTCCACGCCGTGCCCGGGCTCTGGCGGTTGCACCGGATGCACCACGCCGATTTGGACTTCGATGCCACCACGGGGCTGCGCTTCCATCCGGTGGAAATCCTGATCTCCATGGGGATCAAGCTGGCGGTGGTCGCCGCCCTCGGCCCACCCGCCATTGCCGTGCTGCTGTTTGAGGTGCTCCTGAACGCCACGGCGATGTTCAACCACGCCAATATCGACCTGCCGCGCCCGGTGGACCGCGTGTTGCGCCTGTTCGTCGTCACCCCAGACATGCACCGGGTCCACCATTCCGTCGATCCGCGCGAGACAAACTCGAACTACGGCTTCAACCTGCCGTGGTGGGACCGGCTGCTCGGCACCTACATTGCTCAGCCCGCCAAAGGGCACGAGGGGATGGAGATCGGCATCGAGCAGTTCCGCACACGCCGCGACCTGTGGCTCGACCGGATGCTGATCCAGCCTCTGCGCGGGCCTGCGAGCGGCCACGCACTCGATCCGCGGAACACGACAAAGGAGCCCGCCGAATGACCGCAAGCGAATTTACGCGCGGCATCCGCGAGAACCGGGTGCAGGTCTTGCACCAACTGATCCAGGTCATGCTGGTGGGCTTCGCCATCGGGATGACCCGCACGGTGGTCCCGGCGCTGGCCGAAAGCGAATTCGGGCTGGAGCGCGGGTCGTTCCTGCTGCTTGCCTCCTTCGTGGTGGCGTTTGGCGCGGTTAAGGCGGTGATGAACTTTGTCGCCGGGCGCTGGTCGGAGCGGATCGGGCGCAAGCGGGTGCTGTTCTGGGGCTGGATCGTGGCGCTGCCGATCCCGGTGATGATCTGGTATGCGCCGGACTGGAACTGGATAGTCGCGGCGACCGTGCTTCTGGGCGTCAACCAGGGCCTCTGCTGGTCGATGACGCAGACCGCGAAGCTCGACATCACCAAGGCCGAGGAGCGCGGGCTCACCATGGGGCTCAACGAGTTCTCGGGCTATGTCGGTGTGGCTATCGCAGGCATCCTGACCGCCTATGCCGCCGAATGGCTGGGGGCACGGGTCGGCTTGCTCGTCTTCGGCATGGCCGTGGTCCTGCTGGCGCTGCTGCTCACTGTCGTCTGGGTGAAGGACACGCTGCCATGGGCGAAGGCGGAGACCGCCGCGCACAAGGCCGCACCGCCGAAATCCCTGCCGCGCTATCCGCAGGGCGTGTCCGAGCATCCCACGACGGGCGAGGTCTTCGCGCTGATGAGCTGGCGCGACCGCCGCCTCTTCGCGATCTCCCAGGCGGGGCTGGTCGAGAAGTTCGTCGATGCGCTGGTCTGGGCGCTGTTCCCGGTCTTTCTCGTGACGCAGGGCGCGACCCTGGCGCAGGTCGGCTGGATCGTCGGCACCTACGGCTTCGTCTGGGGCGGATCGCAGCTCTTCACCGGGCGGCTGTCGGACCATGTGGGGCGGTTCTGGCCCAACGTGCTGGGCATGTGGATCTGCGGCGCGGGCGTGGCGATGGTGGTCATGGGCACAGGCGCGCTCTGGTGGTCGGTCTCGGCGGGGGTGGCAGGCTTCGGTATGGCGCTGCTTTATCCGAACCTCTCGGCGGCCGTGGCCGACATCACGCCGCCCGCCTGGCGCGGCTCGGCCATCGGCATCTACCGCTTCTGGCGCGATCTCGGCTATGCCATCGGCGCACTCGGTCTTGGGCTGGCGGCGAGCCTGACTGGTGCTGCCGAAGCCGCCTTCTGGTTCGTCGCGATCTCGATGTTCGTCTCCGGCGCCTTGCTCTTCTGGCTCGGCGAGGAAACCCACCCGCGACTGAACCCCGCCCCCGAAGGAGCACAGCCATGAAACACCTGATCCTGCTGAACGACCCGCCCTATGGCACCGAGCGCAGCTTCAACGGCCTGCGCATGGCCCACGCGCTGGCCAAGAACGATCCGGACGCGGAGATCACCGTCTTCCTGATGGCCGACGCGGTGCTCTGCGCCAAGGCGGGGCAGAAGACGCCCGACGGGTTCTACAATCTCGAGCGGATGATCCGCAGGGTTCTGTCGTCGAAGGGGCGCGTGCTGATGTGCGGCACCTGCATGGATGCGCGCGGCCTCGCCGAGGGCGACATGATGGAAGGGCCGACGCGGTCCACCATGGACGAACTGGCGCAAGCGACGCTCGCCGCCGACAAGGTGCTGGTGTTCTGATGGCTCAGATGCTGACGCTCGCCGCCCTCGCAGCCGATCCGGATCGGTTCCACCTGATCGACGTCCGCGATGCCGAGGACTACGCCGCGGCGCATGTCGCAGGCGCCGTGCATATCCCGCTGGCCGAACTCGAAGACCGGGCAGAAGAAATCCCGGCCGGCAGAACAGCCGTGGCCATCTGCGGCAAGGGCGGCGGGCGATCCGCCGAAGGGGCGGACATCCTGAACAGGCTCGGCCAGCCGGACGCCGTCTGGCTAGAAAGCGGCACGACCGGCTGGCTTGCACGAAACACCTGTACACCAAGAAACCGGAATGGAGGAGACCCCCGGATGACCCTGAAACACCTACTTTTGGCGACGACCGTCGCGCTCGGGCTGCACGCAGCGCCTGCGATGGCGCAGGACGCCGCCGTTGAGGCTATGCAGGAATACCTGATGTTCTCGGACTACGAATCCGGCATCATCCTGCCCCAGCAACTCGACCAGACCGTCTTCGAGACCGCGCTCTTCGTTGACACCCGCGACGCGGGCCAGTTCGAGGAAGGCACGATACCCGGTTCCGTCAATATCGAGTGGCGCGAAGTGCTCGACCGGATCGACGAGATCCCCGAGGATCGCATGACCATCCTGTTCTGCAACACCGGCAGCCTCTCGGCGCAGGCCGCCTTCGCGCTGCGCGTGGCGGGGCGGTCGAACGTGCTCGTCATGCAGAGCGGATATACCGGCTGGCAACAGGACGCGGCATACAGGCCCTGATCCGACAGACCCATGGCCGGGCGGTGCGCCGTCCGGCCGGCCACACAGGAAGCCTCATGTCCGACGCCACACTGCCCGTCCCGCCAATCTTGTCGGACAAGCATCACGACACCCCGTCCGCTTTTACGCCCGAAAGCCTGCTGCGCGAGGCGCGCCGGCAGAAGGGCGCGGAGGCCGTCGCGGTGCCGACGGTCTGCCTGCTCGACCCTGATGGCGACATTGTCCGCCAGCTTCGGGCCGATGGCCGGGCGCAGCGGCACGAAGGATGGGTCTGCTACCACACCGACATGTGGGTGTTCGAATTGGACGGCTTTGAGATCGGCGTGGTCGGCTGCGCTGTCGGGGCTTCCTTCGCCGTGCTTGTCGCAGAGGAGATGTTCGCCTCCGGTTGCGAACTTCTGGTCAGCGTCACCTCGTCGGGGCAGATCACGCCGCAGGGTGCGCCGCCGTATTTCATTTTGATCGACCGAGCGTGGCGTGACGAGGGTACGAGCTATCACTACCTCGCGCCCTCTGACTGGAGCGACGCACCGGGGCATCTGCTGTCACGGCTGGACGGTGCTTTCGACGATGGCCCAAACGTGATGAGCGGTGCGACATGGACCACCGACGCGCCCTTCCGCGAAACGGATCTGGCCATCGCAGCCGCTCGGGCCCGCGGTATCCTCGCCGTAGAGATGGAGGCAGCCGGGCTCTATGCCTTCGCACAGTCGCGCGGGCGCGCCGTGATCTGCCTCGCGCATGTCACCAACCAGATGGGGACCATCGAGGGTGACTTCGAAAAGGGAGAGGCGAACGGGACAGCCGATGCCCTCGCCGTCGTCTCGTGCATCATCGCGCGGCTGTGCTGAGCCGCGGCTTTTGCAAGACGGCTCACAGCGCCGTGCCGCTCTGGCCGAGCGTTACCCTGGTTTGCATCACATGAAATGGCGCCGGCCCGTCCGCCACAGGTCTGACGGGTTCAACAGCGCGTCTTGATCCGACGACGGGCAAGCTCGCGGTAAAGCGCTTCGCGCGACACGCCTAGTTCGCTGGCCACATCCTGCCACCGACCTTTGTCAGGCAGTGCATGCCCTTCGCAGAGCCAGGCGTCCAGCCGATCCGCCACCTTGGGCAGTGACCGGATTTCCGAGCGCACCCGGGCCGCTTGGACCGACCGCGCAAGCGTCTGCATCCAGCGCTCCGCAAGGTCGGGGTCCTCCGTCAACCGCGCCCGGAAGATCTGACGCGGCAAGACCGCCCCAACGGAGGCAGCCGATGCCACCGCGTCGCAGTGATAGACGTCGGACCAGGCAGAGGCTTCGGCAAGGATCTGACCGGCTCCCGCGCGATGCAGGATCAGCCGAAGCCCGTGGCCTGTATGACGGACGAGATCGGCGCGCCCGTCCCGGAGCAGCATCATCGACACCACCTTGTCACCCGCGCGGAACAGGGTCTCCCCGGCGACGAAATCCCGCGCCGCTGCATTGGCGAAAAGGTCTTCGAATATCTCTGACATGATCATGATCATATGAGGCGCGGCTGCCAGATGCGAGAGAAGAAGAAATACCTCAGGAGTCTCTTGATGTTCCGCCTTGCTCTCGCCCTTTGCGCCATGGCCTTTCCCATGGACCTTCTCGCCCAGACCCACGGCCATTCCCCCTATGCCGGGCTGGAAGGCCGCGAGATCAAGAGCTTGTCCGAGGCTGATCTGGAAGATCTGCGCCTCGGGCGCGGGTGGGGACTGGCGCTTGCCGCCGAACTGAACGGCGTGCCCGGCCCGGCGCATCTGCTCGAGCTGCAAGCCGAGTTGGGTCTGGACGCCGGTCAGGTCGCAGCCATCGAGGACCTCTTTGAACCGCCCCGGGTTTACCGGAGGGCAAAACTCTCGGAGAATTGCCCGTTATGGAACAGAATCGAAAGAAGACCCCGAAGCCGTATTCACCCGAGTTCCGCGAGCGTGCGGTGCGGCTTGTTGCGGAGCACCGCGACGAATATCGAAGCGACGCAGCAGCGCATGCTGCGATCGCCAGCAAATTGGGCTGTTCGCCAGACAGTCTTCGCGATTGGGTTCGGCAGGCCCAGCGTGATGGTGGCGAGCGGCCGGGACCGACCAGCGCTGAGAAGGCTCGGATCAAAGAGCTTGAGCGTGAAGTGCGTGAGCTTCGGCAAGCGAACGAGATACTGAAGAAGGCCTCGGCGTATTTTGCGATGGCGGAGCTCGACCGCCCGTTTCGCAAGTGATTGCTTTCATTGAAGATCACAGGGGCCAGTTCGGGGTCGAGCCGATGTGTAAGATGTTACAGATCGCCCCATCCACCTATTATGATCGGCGCGCCATTGCGCGTGATCCTGATCGCGCGTCAGTGCGGGCGAAGTCTGACGCTGACCTCTGCGTCAAGATCGATGCCGCCTGGAAGAACAACCGCAAGCTCTACGGCGCGCGGAAGGTCTGGCATGTCTTGCTCAGAGACAATGAGGAGGTTGCTCGATGCACGGTGGAACGGTTGATGCGCCGTTTGGGCCTGAAAGGCGTCCTTCGGGGCAAAAAGGTGATCACCACAAACCCCGACACGTCCCAGCCGTGCCCCGACGACAAAGTGAACCGCGTGTTCAAAGCGGATCGGCCGAACCAGCTTTGGGTGTCCGACTTCACCTATGTGCAGACCTGGTCGGGAACCGTCTATGTGGCCTTCGTAATTGATGTCTTCGCGCGCCGCATCGTCGGCTGGCGCGTCTCGACCTCAATGGCCACGCAGTTTGTTCTCGACGCCCTGGAGCAAGCCATCTGGCAAAGAAAAACGCCTGATAACAAGGAGCTAATCCACCACTCGGATCGTGGATCGCAATATCTGTCGATCAAATACACTGAGCGGCTCATCGAAGTCGGCATCGATCCGTCCGTCGGAACGGTCGGCGACTCTTATGACAATGCTTTGGCCGAATGTGTCATCGGGCTTTTCAAAACCGAGGTCATCAACCAGATCGGCCCATGGAAATCAATGCGCGAAGTCGAATGGGAGACCCTGAAATGGGTCGACTGGTATAACAACCGCCGGCTGCTCGGCCCAATCGGCTACGTCCCGCCAGCAGAAGCAGAGGAGGCGTTCTATCAAAACCTGAACACACTCGATATGGTCGCCTGAAAAATGAACAAATCACCCTCCGGTAAACCCGGGGCGGTTCATCTTGCGTGGATCGGTCAGGCTCTGAAACCGTTCGACGGAAATGAAGCCCTCGATGTCGTCCAGCATTGGACGCATCTCGGCCGCGATATCGAGGTAATCCTGCTTTCGTTCGTCCGCCGGTTCGACTTCGAAGATCACGGCAATCATGTCGCGTTACCGTGCGGCGCGGATGCGAGCTTCAGGAACGTCCTGTCCTCGCGCAGCAGAAACTTCTCCTTCTGGGCAAACTCATAGTTTTCCCGCCCGAGCGGGTCGTCGGCCAGTCTGGCGCGATAGGCCTCATAGTCCGCAAGGCTGGCCACATTGTAGATACCGTAGGCGAGGGTGGATGACCCTTCGTGCGGGGCGTAGTAGCCGATCAGATCGGCCCCGCAACGCGGAATTGCCTGCCCCCAGTTGCGAGCGTATTCCTCGAACTTGTTCTTCTTGGTGGGGTCGATGTGGTAGCGGATGACGCATGTCAGCATGGGTGTCCCTTTCGCGGTTGCTTCTCGGCCAAACTAGACAATTGCGAGCGCGGAATGCTTCGACTAGGATCGAACTATGAAAGAAGGACCTGATATCGCCTATGTCGCCACGTTGATCGGCGATCCTGCCCGCGCGAACATGCTGACCGCTCTGATGAGCGGGAAGGCACTGACTGTGAGCGAACTGGCGGAAGAGGCCGGTGTCACGATCCAGACAGCCAGCTCACATCTTTCCAAGCTGTATGTTGGCGGTCTGCTCCGACCGCGCAAACAAGGGCGGCACAAATATTTCTCCCTCGCGAATGACGAAGTGGCCCATGTTCTCGAAGGGCTGATGGGGCTTGCGGCAGGGGCCGGTCACTTGCGCAAACGCACCGGACCGAAAGATGCAGAGCTGCGCGAGGCGCGGGTCTGCTACAATCATCTGGCCGGTGACATGGGCACGCAGATGTTCGACAGCCTGATGGCGCAGGGGCATTTTGTGTTGCAGGGGGAAGACTTGGTTTTAACAGATTCTGGAGCTGCCTTCGCAACCGACTTCGAGATCGACCTGGGTGAGCTTCGAAAGGCGCGCGCCCCGCTTTGCCGAGAATGTCTGGACTGGAGCGAGCGCCGCTCGCATCTTGCCGGAAGTCTCGGTCGCGCATTCTTGACCCGGTTCGAAGAACTAGGATGGGCCAAGCGGGACCAGAAAACCCGCGTGGTTTCCTTCTCAAGTCCCGGAGCTACGGCGTTCCACCAGTTGTTCCCGAAGGACGTCGCGCACTGACAACAGACATTGGCGCAGCCGCAGCGAGAGTTCACATTGTCCCGCATAGCCGCCCCTCACATCCGCGTTTGAGAGTAAGAGAAGGGCTGGTCGCTTTCACGACGGGTTTAGGGCTGGGAGAGTGGCTCCCAGCGCCTGTCACGGGAGATAGCCGATGGGCGTTGTAGAAGTTCTGGATCCAGGTCAGCCGACGCGGGCTGGTGGCTGGAAAGTGGATGTGAGCCGGGGTGAGCGGAACGGGCGGGTGTCGTCCGAATGGTTCAACCGGCCCGATGACGAGCGGTATCTGTCGCTCGACGATCTCTGGGCATCAGTGAAGGGTCGGTCGGAGCGCAGCCGCAGCCGGGTCGTGCAGACGGCGGACATCCGCGTGGAGGCCGCGCGCGATAACCCCGAGCGGTTGCATCTGATGCTGCCGAAGGCACATGAACCGGTCGCGCCCACGCACTGGGCCTTCGGCCAGCTTGCCAGCATCGTCGGCGCTCCGGCGTCATATCTGCGCCAGCTGCCCGCGCCGCTGGCGGGCATCAACCTGCAATACGGCCTGACCAACCACCGCGCCGAGCAGGTCAAAACCTTCGAGACCGAGGATGGCCGCACGGAACTGCGCGCCGTGACCGGCCCCGACTATGGCCGCATCCACGATTTCGAACTGGTCGAGGCGGTGCAGCGCATCGCGGGCAATGGCACGGGCGACACGCGCTGGAAGGTGCCGGGTGTGCTGGATTGGTCGACCGGGGTCTACAACCCCGATGTCGAGATCAGCCGTGACACGACCACGCTTTATGCCTCGGACCGCGATGTCTTCCTGTTCCTGGTCGATGATCGCAACCCGATCGAGGCAGGCAAGCTGCCCGACGGCTCCCCCGATCTCTACTTTAGGGGCTTCTATTGCTGGAACTCCGAGGTTGGGGCCAAGACGCTCGGCATGGCCAGTTTCTACCTGCGGGCGGTGTGCCAGAACCGCAACCTCTGGGGCGTCGAGGATTTTCAGGAAATCCGGATCCGGCATTCGAAATACGCCGCCTCGCGCTTTGCCCATGAGGCGGCCCCGGCACTGACGCGGTTCGCCAATTCCTCACCGCAGGGTTTCGTGAACGGCATCAAGGCCGCGCGGCAGCAGATCGTGGCGCGCAGCGACGAGGATCGCGCGGATTTCCTGCGCAAGCGCGGATTCTCAAAAGCTGAATCCGGCAAGATCATCGAGAAGGTGCTGATGGAAGAGGGCCGCCCGCCGGAGAGCATCTTCGACTTCGTGCAGGGCATCACGCGGCTTGCGCGCGACAAGACCCAGCAGGATGCCCGGCTCGACATGGAAGGGCGCGCCAAGAAGCTCCTCGACCGGGTCGGCTGACGCCGGGCCCGACAACGCGACCGCCTGCATCGGCGGCGGTCGCGCTTTCCCCTTTCAAATGCATGCCACTGGCCCCGCCCCGAGAGGGCAGGGCGCCGTGGTATGCACAATTCAGCGAGACCACCATGAACCCCCAGGAAGAAACCGTCATCCTCGAGGCCCGTGACATCCTCGGCCGCTACCTCAGCCAGAACCCGGTTATCGGCAGCTGGCAGGCGCTGATGGACTATTGCGCTTTTTATGCCGAGGCCGAGATTATGCCGATGTTGGTTTCTAGATCGTTGTTTCTGGCGGAGATCGCTGGGAAGGGGTTGGCATAATCAGAGAGCCTCGAGGAAGGCGAGGAGATTGTCAGTTGGCCGGAAGCGGCCGGGCTTCATGGTGATCGGGGCTGTCCTTTCGAGGGCTCTTTCCTTGATCTGCAGATCCGCGTGCAGGTAGATCTGGGTCGTTTCGATCTGTTCGTGGCCGAGCCAGAGTGCGATCACCGAGGTGTCGATCCCGGCGCGCAAGAGGCGCATGGCGGCAGAATGGCGCAGCACATGCATGGAGACGCGCTTCTTTGCCATTGTTGGACATTTGCTCTGCGTTTCCGCAACGTATTTGGCCAGCCTGCGCTCAAGCGCATCGCGGCTGAGGGCGCGTCCGGTCTGTGTCGGGAACAGCGGGTCCCCAGGCTGTCCCGCCCGCTCGGCAAGCCAAGCCCTTAAGATCCCGATGGTGCCGGATGTGAGCGGCGTGATGCGCTGCTTTCGCCCTTTGCCGGTGCAACTGACATGCGCACCTGCTCCGAGTTGGACATCGGCACGGGTCAGCCCGATCAGCTCAGACGCCCGCAGTCCTGTCTGGGCTGCGAGACTAAACAGCGCCGTGTCGCGCCGCCCGGTCCAAGTCGCCCGATCCGGAGCGGCCAGCAGTGCATCGATCTCGGCCTCGGCTAACCAGGTCACCAGCCGTCGCTCAAAGCGCTTCGGCGGTATTGCGAGAACGCGTTCGATGGTGGCGGCATGTTCGGGATGGCGCAGGGCTGCATAGCGGAACAGGGAGCGGATCGCGGCCAGCCGGGCGTTGCGGGTGCGCACGCCATTCTGTCGTCCGTGCTCTAGATGGTCCAGGAAAGCACCGATAAGCGGCGCATCGAGGTCGTCAATGTCGAGTCTGACCGGTGACTTGCCTTGTCGATCCGCAGCAAAGACCAGAAGCAACCGCAGGGTGTCACGATAGGCTTGAATCGTGTTGGCACTGGCCTGACGCTGGCGGACGAGGCGGTCAGTGAAGAACGCCTGCAGGGTCGTTGCGAGCTCAGTCATGCTTCACCTGTAAGGTGACGCTCAAGCCTATCGCCGGCCAAGCCCAGCAACTCTGGTGCTGCCGACAAGTACCAGTACGTGTGCTTGGGGTCGGCATGACCAAGGTAGGTGGCCAGAGTGGCCAAGCGGGAGCCGGGTGCACCCGTTCGATATCCGTCGGCGATGGTGCTGACGGCGAAGCTGTGCCGTAGATCGTGAATCCGGGGTCGGCAGGTCGGCGAACGCGGAACGATGCCGCAATAATGCAGCAGCTTCTGGAAAGTAGGCTGCACGATGTTGTAGCGCAGCCGCTTTCCAGTTGCACTGATCAAGAGAACCGGCGCGCTGGAAGGACGCGGACGATCGGATCGAAGAAGGTAGTTCTGCAAGACAGCGACTGTCGTCGGATGCAGGGGCAATGCCCGTGCCTTGTCAAACTTTCCCTTTCGGATCGTCACTATGCCGTCGCCGATATTGAGGTCGTCACTATCGAGGCCGATCGCCTCGCCAATCCGCATGCCGGTCACCGCCAGCAGGCCGATCAGCACCCGGTAGGTGGCCTGTACGTGTGATCCGGGCAAGATTTCCGTGGCGCGCATCAAGTCGGCCACCTCCTGTGGGGTGAAGAGGTAGGGCGTTGTGCGCCGTCTTCGTGCTGGAATGAGATCGTCTGGCGGCACTTCGCTGACCCCGTCGAGCGTATGCAGGTGCCGGGCGAAGATACGCACGTCAGCCAGTCGCCTATTGGTCCAAACAGGATCTGCGCCTGAAGGAAGCGTTGCCCAGGCGAGCGCTGTCACGGTCCGAACATGGGTCTCGCCACGTTCCTCTGCGAACGCAACAAACTGGCGAAGACGTCGCTCGACCTGATCCATTTTGTAGCCCAAGGCACGCCGCATCGTCAGATAATCGGCAAGGGCACTTCGGAGGTGGCTCATTGCGCGTCCTCCGGCCAAGAACGCGCGATCAGGCGCAGATTGGTGCGGTCGACCTTGGCGTAGATCGCGGTAGTTTGGGCTCGGCGGTGACGCAAAAGCTGTCCGATCTCAGACAAAGAGGCGCCGGCGCGCAATAGCTCTGTCGCTGCAGTGTGGCGAAGCAGGTGCGCATGAACGCGCCCAAGGCCAGCACGCTGGGCGGTTTCCGCCACGATGGTGCTGACCCGGCTCGGGCTGAGTGCGCGATGAGGTGCGATATGCCGGACGAAGACCATACGACCCTCAGCCTTCGTGGGTCGTGCGTGGCGCAGGTATTGGGCAACGGACTGACCGACATCTGCCGGAAGGGGTAGCCGCTCATGACGGTTCCCCTTGCCATGTACGCAGACCGTGCCAGCGCGCCAGTCGATATCATCAAGCCCAAGCTTGGCGACCTCGCTGCGCCGCAGGCCTAATCGAACAAGCAGGGTTAAAATCGCCAAGTCGCGCACGCCGTCGGTCGAGCTGATGTCGCAGGCAGCGAGAAGCCGTCGTACCTGATCGCGTTCGAGTCCCTTCGGCAGTCCTGCAAGTCGGCGGTGTAAGACTGAAGGTACAGCCGGGGCCAGCGGGCGCTCCGTGACGCCGTCGAGGTGTAGGAACCTGAGGAAAGACCGCAGCGCCGTGAGGGTCAGCTTCGCCACGCCTGTGTTCCGCGAAGGGCACCAAGCCACCACGAAGGATGTGACATCGGCGGAGGTCAGGCTCGCAAGATTGAGACCGCTATCTTGAATACGCGCGTCAAGGAATGGCCGCAGACAATCGACATAACGATCCACTGTCGTCCCACTAAGACCACGCTCTGATCTCAGGAATCGCCGGTACTGGTCCAAGATTGGACCAGCGGGGCCGAGTTCCTTGAGTGCTTCGGGGTTGGGCACCAAGCCCAGCCCGCGCAAATGGTGGAGAATGTGACCCAGTGCCTTGGGCGTCTTTAGCTTGCGCACCCCTGCGGCGCGACGATCGCCCATGAACCGATTAACCTGAACCTCCGATAAATTGCTCAGCTCCATCTGCTGGCCCGCTAGCCAAGAGAGCAAATCATTCAACAGCCTGCGCTGCTTCCAGATCGTGTCAGCGGCGTAGCCTAGCTTATGCAAATTCTCCTCGAGGCCCACGGAAAGGGCCGTGACAGGGTTCTTGACCCGTTTCTTCTTGAGTTTGTTCATCGTGAGGTCTCCTCGTTTCGATGCGAAAAAGGAGACGATACCAAGCTTCAGGCCCGAGGATTATGCCAACAGGAATGATGTCGATTGCTTCTTATTCAGATGCTTACACGGCTATGTCGGCATAATCCTAGCATCGGCATAAAGAGCGTTATGCCGAAGTCTGCATAACGCGCTGACCGTCCGAGGTCCCATCGAGCGATTCCATGTCCTCTATCTCGACCGCAAGAACCGCATCATCGCCGATAAGCTATTGTCGACCGGCACAGTCGATCATGTCCCTGTCTATCCGCGCGAGGTGATTAAGAGAGCCCTGATGCTGAACGCCAGCGCCCTGATCCTGATCCACAACCACCCGTCGGGCGATCCGACGCCGTCCGAGGCCGATCTCAGCATGACCAAGGAGATCCAGAAGGGCTGCAAGTATCTCGGCCTCACGCTGCACGACCACATCATCGTGGGAGCCGGGACGGAGCTGAGCCTGCGGGCCCTCGGCAAGCTCTGACGCTGTGGCCCGATCCATCACCGTCGCCCCTTCGAGGAAGAGGGCGGCGGTTTGGTCTTTGACGGATGAGGCGGGGAGAGTGGCTCCCCGCGCCGTCGGAGATATTGCCATGTTTGACCTTCCCCTGCCGATCCAGCCGAGCCCACGCTCGATGCGGCCCGTCCCAAGTGGCGCGACTGTCGCTTCTGATTCGAGCCTGCCTTTTGCGCTGACGCGGACGCACCGGACGCCCGCGGCCCTGTTGTCAGGCACCGCTGCCCCCGTGGTCGTTGAGCGTTTCGCGACGCTGGCCGATGCCATGCAGGGGGCGTTTGAGCTTGCCGAGGACAACGGCTCCGATGCAGCGCCGCAGCTTCTGGCCATCCTTGATTGCGACCAGCGCCTGGTTCTTGCCGGGGCCGCCAGTCATGGCGCTGTGGCTTGGTGCCACCCTGTCGCCAATGCTCTTGAGGCGCGGGCCGTCGTGACCGAGGCGGTTCAACTTCGCGCCCAGGCTGGCCGTGCCATTGATTGGCACGAGCCTGAATTGGCGCAGCGGCTTCGTCACCGTGCTGATCTGCTGGATGCGCGTCTGGTCGATCCGCTGTGGCGCGCTTTTGCCGCCCGGGCGCTGCAGATCGCGGCGTGATGCCCGAGAGACAGAGGAGGGCTGGGAAGGGTTTGAGCCTTCGGGGGCCAGAAGAGTGCGCCACCCGGGGGGTCTGACCTGTCCTCACCGAACGGAGATATCCATGACCCAGACTGAACCCACTCTGGCCGCCCCGCTGCGACCATCCACCGTCGATTTCGGGGCGATCCTTGCCGCACATGCCGAACGCACCGCCCGGACCCTCGCCCTGCGCCCCGGCAACAAGGATCGCCTCTTCGATGGTCTCATGGCCGCCGGCATCACCCATGTCACTGTCACCTTCGATGGTGCTGGAGACAGCGGCCAGATCGAAAGCGTCGGCGCATGGTCCGGCGAGACCGCCGTCGAGTTCCCTGCGACCAAGATCGCCTATGCGGCACTGACCTGGGACGACCCCGCGGTCGAGATGCGGCAGCTCTCGCTGGAAGATGTCGTCGAGCAGCTGGCCTATGACTTCCTCTCCGACACCCATGGCGGTTGGGAAAACAATGACGGCGCGTGGGGCGAGTTCTGCTTCGATGCGTCCGCACGCTGCATCCATCTCGAGTTCAACGAGCGCTTCACCTCGTCCGAACTTTACACGCACGATTTCTGAGGGGGCGGCGATGGCACATCCCTATCACCACGCGCTCTCCTCGGTGAGGAAATGGGGCGGCACGGTCGATGATTTCATCGCGGTGCATAAATGGTTCGACCAAAGCAAGGAGATCACTGCCGATTTTCGGCACCGGGCCCTGCGGCACCATGCCGAGGGCATATTCATGGCCGAGACGATCTTCGGCCAGACCCTCACGCTCTCGACCGGGCGCATCATCCCGACCCGCTGGGTCGGCGAACAGCACGTGAAGGAGGACCTCGGCTTCATCCCGAGCTTCGCCGACTGGGTGAAGGCCATCCGGCCCGCACCCTGGATGGGTCGGACCGCGCGGATCGAGGCTCTGGTCGATCCACATATCGCCTCGCCCGTGGTCGAGGTCAGTTGAGATGACCGATCCAGCCTATCAGCGCCTCGGCCTGCCGGCGACGGCTTCGCCATTTGCTGTCCTGCGCGCTGCGGTCAGGGCGCTTCACCCTGACACGCGCGCCGTGAGCGGCTTCCGGGCAGCGCGCAAGCGCTTCTACCGACAGATGCTCTGCGCGCATGCCGCGCGACAGGCGGCGGGCGACAGTCCCACACGCTGATCGCCCCCCAACTACCCTTTCATCCCAATCCAGCGCCCGGCCTCTCGGCCGGGTCTTCCCCATTCAGGAGGTCCCCATGGCGGATTACTTCACCCATTTCTCATGCCTGATCGACGTCGGCAGCCCCGACAAGGCCGCTGGCGCGCTCGGCCTGTTCCAGAGCTTGCGCGCTGCGGATCAGGACGCTGATGACCCGGAGGTCGCGGGCTTCGATCTCATGCGTCAGGACGCGCCCGAGGGCAGCGCCCTCTGGATCCATGACGACGACCACGGCGATGTCGAAGCCGTCATCCGCTTCGTGCTGCGCCTGGCAGAAGACCTCGACCTCACTGGCCTCTGGGGGTTCCAGTATGGCCTGACCTGCTCCCGGCCGCGCCTCGACGCCTTCGGCGGCGGCGCGCATGTCATCGATCTCGGCGCTCGCAAATCCATCGGCTGGACCAGCACGCAAGAATGGCTGGCTGCCGCGCTGAACGGGGAGGACGTCGATGCCTGAGGTCATCTGCACCACCGTCTACCAGTTCCCCGAACTCTCGGACGCGGCCAAGGACAAGGCGCGCAGCTGGTATCGCGAGCTTGGGCCCCACGACGATTGGTGGGACGCGGTCTACGAGGATTTCGAGCGGATCTGCGAGATCCTCGGCGTCCGGCTCAAAACCACGCCTGTGCGGCTGATGGGCGGAGGGACGCGGGCCAAGCCCTGCATCTGGTTCTCCGGCTTCTGGAGCCAGGGGGACGGGGCTTGCTTCGAAAGCTACTGGTCCCACAGCAAGGGCGCGGCCGCGCGCATCCGGGACTATGCGCCCCAGGACGCGACGCTGCATGGCATCGCCGACCGCCTGCAGGCCATCCAGCGGCGCAACTTCTACCAACTCGCGGCCGAGGTCAGCCACCGGGGACGCTACTATCACGAGTATACCATGTCCGTTGACGTCACCCGCGATAGCCCGACCTGGCAGCCGCCCACCGAGGACGCAGAGGAGATCGTGACCGAGGCGCTGCGCGACCTTGCCCGCTGGCTCTACCGCCAGCTTCAGAGTGAATACGACCACCTGACCTCGGACGAGTCCGTTGAGGACGGCATCATCGCCAATGATTACACCTTCACCGCAGGGGGGCGGCGGTTCGGATGACACATGGGAGGGCTCAACCCATCTCTTGCAGAATATCCAGAATGTATGTACATTCTGCACAAATGGAGACCCCGATCATGCATGATCTTCCCGAGTTCAAGGCGGCCGACCTGACGCGGCACACAAGTGACCTGTTTGACGCGGCCATTCGGTCACCGATCGCGATCACCAAGCATCGCAAGCCGAAATTCGTGCTGATGAGCATGGATCAGTATCAGAGCCTCACGCGGGGGGCCACGCAACAGGCTCACATGATCGACGAGATGCCCGAGGATCTCAAGACGCTGATGATAGAAGGGCTCGAGCGAGACTTGACGCGGGCGGATGACTAAGCCTGCCGCTGGAGAGGTTTTCCGCTATCCGTTCCTTTGGAAACGCGAACAGATGGCGGGCGAGACTGAGGGCCGCAAGACGCGGCCTGTCTGTATCGCCGTCACTGTCGCCAAGTCCGATAGCGAGACCGTGGTGTTCATCCTGCCGATCACGACACAGCCTCCCTTGGCCTCGCGCAAGTTCATCGAGGTGCCCCAGATCGAGTCGCAGCGCGTGGGGTTAGAAACCCATTTCCGCAAATGGGTCATGCTGGACGAAATCAACACCGATATTATGGAGCGGTCCTATGTCTGGGAGGATCGCACGCCCATCGGCTCGTTCAGTTCCGTCTTCACATCCAAGATCCAGTCCAGCCTGATCGCGCTTGCCAGGTCGGGTGGGGCATCCGTTGTCGATCGGCTGAAGTAGTCTCGATCACCGCTGGGTCTGCCCAGAGTCACTTGTTCCCGTCGATCCATTTCGACATCAGCCCCTTGTCGCGGAAACACTCGTCCGGCACGGCACGGCGTTTGATCCGGGCGAGGCGTTCGGCGAAGGCCACCTGCTTTGATGTCGGACGGCTGTCCTGCGCGCCCGACTTCAGCTTGGCCTGCGCGTCGATCCAGGCGCTCAGGGACCGGCGGTCCTGCTGAACCTCCCAAGGCAGAAGCGTCTGGTTGCGCAGGGCCAGCGCGTGCGCATAGGCGATCTGCTTTGGCGTCGCGGGCAGGGCGTAAGTGGTATTTTCCATCGGGGATCTCCCTTCTTAGCTCGACATTCAATATAGAACATAACAGGAACAAAAGCAAGCCGCCTGCGGAAATCATGGGGTTTGAGAGGGAGAGGAGGGCCGGTGAAGGTCAGGCCTGAGGGTGCCCGAAAGAGGGTGTCCGGGGCTGATCCTGTTCCTCATTCCGGAGTTTCCTGATGACCCATCTCGCCCATTTTGCGACCGAGCGCGCACTTGCGTCTGTTGCCCCCATCCCGTCCCCCGATACGGCCGCCGCGATCTTGAGCGTGGCCGAGGCACTGCAGGCCGATCTGGCGCAAGGATTCCAAATCGACGCGCTGCGCCTGCGCGTTGAGATGGAGCGCGCCTTTGGCGGCTCCGATGCTGACGGCGCCTGGGATTGGAAGCTCGCCTATGAGGCGGGCGAGGTGGCGCTTGTCCTCTTCCTGCGGAAATTCGGCCGTGCGCTGCTCGTTCGGGCTGGCTCGCCCGCAGCACTCTTGACGATCCTCGCCAAGGTGGCTGGCCTCTTGCCCACGCATACCCGCCGCTCGGACGAGATGGAGCGGTTCCAGCAGTTCAGCACACCGCTGCCTATGGGCCTTGCGGCACTGGCGGCCGCGCAGATCACGCCCCAAGATCTCGTGCTGGAGCCATCGGCCGGAACAGGCCTTCTGGCGATCCTCGCCGAGATCGCGGGCGGCAGCCTCGCGCTGAACGAACTCGCCGAAACCCGCGCCGATCTTCTGCGTCGCCTGTTCCCGGGCCGTCCGGTCACCACCTTCGACGCCGCCCAGATCGACGATCATCTCGACGCGGGGCTGCGCCCGAGCGTCATCCTGATGAACCCGCCATTCTCGGCGGTGGCCAATGTCGACGCCCGCACCACCGAGGCGACAGCCCGGCATCTGCGCTCGGCGCTTGCACGTCTGGCCCCCGGCGGACGGTTGGTCGCCATCACAGGTGCCAGTTTCGCGCCCGATGCGCGCGCCTGGGCTGAGACCTTCGGTCGCCTGACCGAGACCGCGCATCTGGTCTTTACGGGTGCGGTTTCCGGTACCGCCTTCGCCAAGCACGGCACCAGCTTCGAGACGCGGATTTCGGTCTTCGACAAATGCCGCGGTGGCGAGGCGGGCGGCATCACAGCCGATCTGGCGCGCCCGATATCGCCTGATGTCGCCAGCCTGCTGTCGCTGATCACTGCCCACGTCCCCCCGCGCCTCGAACTGGCGGAGGTTGCACGAGCCGGGCAGGGCCACACTTCCCCCTTCCCGGGATATCCCGCCCGCACCGCGCGCGCGGCGATCAGCACATCGCGCACCACGTCACCAACACCCGCCACCAACACCGCTCCACAGATCGAGGCCGCAGACCTCGCCTATACCCTGCGCGATGCAACCGAGGACGGGGCCAGCACGCGCCTGTCGGATGCCATTTATGAGACCTTCCGGCTGCAGGCGATCGACATCCCCGGCGCCACACCGCACCCGACCAAGCTGGTGCAATCGGCGGCCATGGCCTCGGTCACACCGCCCAAACCGACCTATCGCCCCAAGCTGCCCGCCGCCGTTCTGCACGACGGTCTGCTGTCCGACGCGCAGCTGGAGACCGTGATCTACGCGGGCGAGGCGCACGGCGCGTATCTCGCGGGGTCTTGGACTGTCGATGAAACCGGCGACATGGTCTCGGCCGCGCCCGAGGATGCCGCGGACGCCGTCAGCTTCCGCCGTGGCTTCTTCCTTGGCGATGGCACTGGCGCGGGCAAGGGCCGCCAGTCGGCCGGGATCGTGCTCGACAACTGGGGGCAAGGACGGCGCAAGGCGCTCTGGATCTCGAAGAGCGACAAGCTGCTGGAGGATGCGCAGCGCGACTGGTCCGCACTCGGGCAGGAACGCTTGCTGGTGTCGCCGCTGTCGCGCTTTGCGCAAGGCAAAGATATCCCGCTGACCGAAGGCATCCTCTTCACCACCTATGCCACGCTGCGCTCCGAGGAGCGGGGGGCAAAAAAGTCCCGCGTCGACCAGATCGTCGACTGGCTCGGGGCTGATTTCGACGGAGTGATCCTGTTCGATGAAAGCCATGCCATGGCCAACGCCGTAGGAAGCAAGGGCGAGCGCGGCGATGTCACGGCGTCGCAGCAGGGCAGGGCGGGTCTGCGGCTGCAGCACAGGTTGCCCAATGCCCGCGTGGTCTATGTCTCGGCCACGGGGGCCACTTCGGTTCATAACCTCGCCTATGCGCAGCGCCTCGGTCTTTGGGGCGGCGAGGATTTCCCGTTCGCGACCCGCGCGGAATTCGTCGAGGCCATTGAGGCGGGCGGTGTCGCGGCAATGGAGGTCCTCGCCCGCGATCTGCGGTCGCTTGGCCTCTACACGGCGCGCTCGCTGTCCTATGACGGCGTCGAATACGAGATGCTGGAACATGCGCTGACGCCGGAGCAGCGCGGCATCTATGATGCATATGCGCTCGCCTTCGGAGTCATACATCGGAACCTGTCCGCGGCGCTGGAAGCGGCGAACATTACTCGCGAATCCGGCGGCACGCTGAACCGCCAGGCCAAATCCGCGGCTCGCTCGGCCTTTGAATCTGCCAAGCAGCGGTTTTTCGGCCATCTGCTGACCTCCATGAAAACCCCCACCCTGATCGCCGCCATCGAGGCCGATCTGGCAGCAGGCCATGCGGCGGTCATCCAGATCGTTTCAACCGGCGAGGCGCTGATGGAACGCCGCCTGTCAGACATCCCCACGGATGAATGGAATGACGTCCGCATTGATATCTCGCCAAGAGAGGCTTGCCTGGACTACCTCGCCCATTCCTTCCCGGTGCAGCTGTTTGAGCCTTTCACCGATAGCGAGGGCAACCTCTCCTCGCGCCCTGTCACGCGCGATGGCCAGCCGGTGGAATGCCGCGAGGCGGTGCGACGGCGCGATGCGCTGATCGAGCATCTGGCCTCGCTTCCGCCTGTGCCCGGCGCGCTGGATCAGATCGTGCAGCGTTTCGGCACCGATCTGGTGGCGGAAGTGACGGGCCGGTCGCGCCGGATCGTGCGCAAGGGCGAGGGTCCTGCGGCGCGGCTGGTCGTGGAAAGCCGGGCAGGATCTGCCAACCTCGCGGAAACCGCTGCCTTCATGGATGACCAGAAGCGCATCCTGATCTTCTCGGATGCGGGCGGCACGGGGCGCAGCTATCACGCCGATCTCGGAGCGAAGAACCAACGCCTGCGCGTTCACTACCTGCTGGAGCCCGGCTGGAAAGCCGATGCGGCCATCCAAGGTTTGGGCCGCACCAATCGCACCAATCAGGCGCAGCCGCCTCTGTTCCGGCCCGTCGCCACCGATGTGAAGGCGGAGAAGCGGTTCCTGTCGACCATCGCGCGCCGTCTCGACACGCTGGGGGCTATCACGCGCGGCCAGCGTCAGACCGGCGGGCAGGGGCTGTTCCGGCCCGAGGACAATCTCGAGTCGCCCTATGCCCGCGACGCGCTCCGCCAGCTCTACCGCAAACTGCATCGCGGTGATGTGGCGGGATGCTCGCTGGAAGCGTTCGAGGATGCCACAGGTCTGAGCCTGACCGATGACAATGGCCTCAAGGACAATCTGCCCCCCATCACCACCTTCCTCAATCGCCTTCTGGCGCTGACGATTGATATGCAGGGCGTGCTGTTTGCGGCCTTCGAGGACTTGCTCGACGCGCGCATCGAGGGTGCCATTGCCGCCGGGGTCTATGACCTCGGGCTCGAGACGCTGCGCGCCGAAAGCTTCCGCGTCACGGACGCGCGGGTGATCTACACCCATCCCGGCTCCGGCGCGGAGACTCAGCTCCTGACCATCACAGAAAAGCGCCGCAACACGCCGACCGCGCTCGCAGATGCGCTCGACTGGCTCGATGATCCCAAAGCACGCCTTCTCGTCAACAGCCGTTCAGGGCGTGCGGCAGTGCAGGTGCCCGCCACCAGCCTGATGTTGGATGACGGCACGATAGAGCCGCGGCTGAGGCTGATCCGCCCCACCGAGGCCAGCACGGTCCCGGCCAAGATCATGGAGGACACCCACTGGCTGGAAGCCGACCGCGCGGCGTTCACTGCCGCCTGGACGGCGGAACTGGCCGAGGTGCCAGAGTTCAGCGAGTCCACCCTGCATGTCGTGGCAGGTTTGCTGCTGCCGATCTGGAAGCAACTGCCGCAGGATGAAACCCGCGTCTACCGGCTGCAGACCGATGACGGCCAGCGCATCATTGGCCGCCGGGTCTCGCCCGCCTGGGTCGCGACAACGCTGGCAGAGGACGCACCAAAACTGACAGCGGCGCAGGTCCATGCCCTCGTTCTCGAGGGCAAGACGGTCGTGCGCTTGGCCGAGGGGATGGAGCTGCATCGCTCGCGCGTCATGGGGGTGAACCGGATCGAGCTGTCGGGTTTCACGGAAGCGGCCAAGGACCGTCTCAAGGCAGATGGCTTCTTCTCGGAAATCATCGCCTGGAAGCTGCGGCTCTTCTGCCCGACGGATCCGCGCGGGATTGCGGTGCTGGAGCAGTTGCTTGCGCGCCTGCCCGTCGCTGGCCTACATGCACGCAATAGTTGAAAATGATGCGGTCCATGTCGGTTGAAACAGAAGATCTTCTGCGCGAACTTGCGCAAAACGCGGAAAGCGTGTGTCGTCATTACCTTCCCGCCGGACGGCGGGAAGGGTCTTACTGGATGGTGGGCGATCTGCAGAACAGCCCGGGCCGGTCGCTTTTTGTGCGGTTGACCGGGCCAACGTCCGGGCCGGGCGCGCGCGGGAAATGGCAGGATTCAGCCACGTCGGAATATGGGGATCTGCTGGACATCATCCGTGCGCGCACGGGGATCACGCGGTTTCCCGAACTCCTGGACGAGGCCCGCGCGCATCTCGGCCGTCCGCAGCCGGTCGTCCCGAATGCGCCAGTGCCAAGGAAGTCCAAGGCCCCCGGTGGCACACCAGCGGCGGCGGCGCGTCTGTTCGCAGCCTCGATGCCGGTCGCAGGTACGCTTGCCGACAGCTACCTCCGCGCCCGGGGCCTCACCCAAGGCGGCAGGATGAGCGCCCTTCGCTTCCACCCCAAGTGCTGGCATCGGGATGAGGGCCAGACAAAAAGCACCCCCCGACCAGCACTGATTGCGGCGGTCACCGATGGGGCAGGGGCCTTGCAGGGTGTGCATCGCACCTGGCTCGCGCTTGACGGCAAGGGGAAGGCGGCGGTCAAGACGCAGCGGCGGGCCATGGGTCACCTTCTGGGCAACGCCGTCAGGCTGACCCCGCATGATGACATCCTCGTCGTCGGCGAGGGCATTGAGACCATGTTGTCGCTCACGCAAGCGGTACCCGGCCTTCCTGTCTGGGCGGCGCTCTCATCGGGTCACCTCGGGGCGGTCCTGCTGCCGGAGGGGCTGCAGCGCCTCTACATCGCCATCGACCGCGATCCGGCCGGGCAACGCGCGGCAGAGCGGTTGAGCGCCAGAGCGACCGATGTCGGGGTTGCCGTTCGGGTGCTGGAACCGCGGCTCGGGGACTTCAACGATGATCTCCGGGCCTATGGCGTCGCAGGGCTGCGTCAGCATCTGGAGGCACAAATCGGGCTCGAGGATCGCCAGCGCCTGTTCGGCTGAGCCGCATCGCGCAGGGGGCGGTCTGGGACAGCGGGGCAGGGTGTCTTTCATCCCTGTCATGGGTGTGGATCACCGGTTTTGCCGCGTCCCGGGTGAATCTCATCCACCCGACACCCGCACGGCCTTCAAGAGATGGGCGTGCTGCCGTCAAAGGGTCCGCCCCCTCAAGGGCGGCAGGCAGGCTATTTCCGCCGCGGGATAAATCCCGCTTTGCATCGCGAAACAAATAGCCTGCCTGCCGCCCTCCTCCACTGCGTTTCGGCCCCAAAGTGGGGGTGAAGGGACGTCCGCCATGACGGCTCAGAGCTGCCCATGAAGGCCGCGCGGGATGTCGCGTGGACGAGACAAGCCCGGAGGCAAAACCAAAATGACGATCCACACCCACGACGACGCGTATGAACCCGCCCACACCGCATCCCAAACCGCCCATGCGCTCGAAGAGCTGCAGCTCTATGGCTACCGCCCCTTTGAAGACGAGCCCGATCCGCGCCCGATGCCGGATGCCGATCACCTGCGCCGCGCCGCTGCCGATATCTTCGATGCCCTCGTCGCGACCCTGGAAGACACCCGCATGGAACCCAACCTCGAAGAGGTGCTCTGGGGCCAGGTCAATCTGTTTCACCGCGCGACAGCACGGATCGAGCGGTCGCTCGATGAGAACGAGCAGGCTCAGCGCCGCCTCCAGCGCGAGCAGGACGGCTCCGAGGTGAAATCCACCGAGCTTGAGCGCCTGATGGCCGAAGGCCTGACCCTTGTTGAGCGGCGCAACTGCATGGACATGATGCGCGATCACGCCGCCACCGAGTTTGTCCATCACACGGGATCCGCCTGGCGCCCCCGCACTGGATCGATGGTGAACCGCCAGCACATGACCGCCGCGCTGATCGACAGCCGCGACTTCCTGGCCGCCAAGCGCCGCGCCGAGACCGAGGTGATGCTGCCCGCAGGCCCCAAGGTTGCCCTGACCGGTGGCAGCGATTTCAACGATCACCGCCTGATCTGGGGCAAGCTCGATCAGGTCCGGACCAAACATCCCGATATGGTGCTCTTGCATGGGGGAAGCCCGAAGGGCGCGGAACTCATCGCCGCCAAATGGGCCGAGTCCCGGGGTGTCACGCAGGTTGCCTTCAAGCCTGACTGGACCAAGCACGCCAAGGCCGCGCCCTTCAAGCGCAACGACGCAATGCTGGACGTGCTGCCGGTGGGTGTTCTGGTCTTCCCGGGCAATGGCATCCAGGAGAACCTCGCCGACAAGGCCCGCAAGCTGGGCATCCCGGTCATGAAGTTTGAGAAGGGGGCGTAAGCCCCCTTTCCCCTCACGGGGGACATCGCTGCGGGGGACATCACGGTGGAAGCACGCGCTTTCCCCTGATATCATGGCACAAACCCCGCTCCCGGATTGCGACATGTTTGATACTGTCAGCCAACTGGAAATCTTCCCGACCGACCTGCAGATGCGCCGGGTCGATCCTGCGCGCAACATGCGCCGGTTTTACCGCATGAGCATCCAGCCCGACCTGTTCGGCGGTGCCAGCCTTGTGCGCGAATGGGGCCGCATCGGATATCGCGGTCAGATGATGAGCGAGCCGCATGCCGATGAAGGGCAGGCCGTGACCGCGCTGATGAAACTCGCGCGCGTGAAACAGCGGCGGGGATATGCGTGACGCGGGCGCGGCGACATGGTGCAAAGCCTGACCGGACATCGGGGGGACGATGACGCTCGACTCCGACAAGATCGATGATGCGGCCCTCGCGATCCTCAGCCTGACGCTGCATGACGGTGATCGGGTCTGGAAGGGGATCGATTGGGACATCACGAACAGGCTTTTTGAGAAAGGCCTGATCCATGATCCCAAAAACAAGGCGAAATCGCTGAGCCTGACGCCTGAGGGTATTGCACATGCGCGGGCCGTTCTCACGCGGGAGTTCAGCAAGGCCGAGTGAAAACTGGTTTGCGACCGCCAGCGTTCACGCAAGATCTGTCTGCGAGAAATCATTGCCCTTGTAGATCAGCTTGAGCCGATAGGCCCGGGCGCAGGCATAGGCAAAGCAATCGCCGAAATTCAGATCGGCAGGATGTCCGACGATCTTGCCATATTCCGCCGCGGCTTGAATCGCGCCATCCCCGATGCTGCCCGTGATATGGATATCCCGTGCGGATAATTCTTCCACGAAATCCTTAACCAGCCCGGCACAGGCCTCCATCAACGCGCGCGATGGCCTTGCCTGCGCGCCGGAGCGTGAGCGCGCAAGGCTGACACTCGCCTCAAACCGCGCCATCGGCGATGTGAAAAGCTGGCCTTCATGATCGCCCATGCGGCGCACCAGGTCCTCATACCCCGCTTCGCGGTTCAGGACCGCCACGATCGCGGAGGCGTCGATGAACATCAGCGCGCGTCCCACATCTCATCGGTGAAGCGCTTCATGTCGAAATCAGGATCGGCAGGACCCAGCTCATCGGCGCGATGCAGCAGCGGGGCCAGCCGGTCGAGCAGCGGCATGCGTGCCTGTTCGACGGCAAGCTGCGCCGTCAGCGCAATGCGCACAGCCTCCGTCTTGGTCTTCGCGCCGCTCAGTTTCATGAAGCGCGTCGCGAGATCATCGACCTTGTCATCCCGGATGTAGAGCGGCATTATCTGTCTCTCACTGATGATCGGCGCATATCCGATGACGCGCCCGCAATGGTCATATGTATATCCCAAAGCGCATATTCAAGCAATGTGTTTCGGGATATCCCGCCGCGACAGAGCAGAGCTTGTGACTGGCGGCTGTGCGGGACGGAGGGGACGGTCGTTGCCCCGCCAGCGAAGACTGCTAAAGGTCCCAGGGAGCAGACAACCAATGACAACCAATATGGTTTTCCGCTCGACACTTAATGTGCGGCCAAATCGCCAAGCTTTTCGATATTGAGGATTCGTTCGGGTGGTGTTGCGACCCGTTCCATCATACAGCAGTCAGTCTGCAGTTTTTCGATGTCAAAGCTTGGGTTCGCTGCCTTGTATGCCCAAGCGTTAAGGAAAGTTCGCGCAAGCCCAGGGATTTCACCCATGCCCATGACGTCGGAATAACTGAAGTGCGGATGAGCTCCTTGAATGAGCTGTTCGCCGCTGAAGGAGACATGAACAAGAACAGGAACGGTCTCCGAGTTGAGCAGTTCAAGGCCTGATTGGTCACCAAATAACCGCTGCACAACGTGCTGATCAAACTCAGACCCGTGGGTCAAATAATGGTCGAAACCATTCACAAGTCCTGATCTAGAAAGGCTAAAATGGACCTGTCCTTGCCTTCTGCCTTGCTTTTCCTTTGGACCAACGTCATCAATCACTTCACGAAGTCTATTCTTTACAGAATACCATATTGGATGGCGCGCGAGAATTTCTCTGAGGCGTTGTTCCCGGTCAGTGGCCACCAAAGGGCGCAGCCCTTTCTGTTGCACAGAGAGAATTTCTTCGTGTAGCAATCTAGTCCCATGGAACACGCAAAATTCACGTGCCCGAAGCCAGCCCTGAATTTCGGTTGAAACGGTTTCGATGTCCGAATGGTTGACCACAAAATCGCCCGCATCTTCTATATATTCGAAATACGATGACGCGAGATTATTCACGGCTTCCTCGCCCAATAGACGAACTACAAGGTCGCCGAAAGACCTCTCCCAAGTTTCAAACTTATCGTAGTGAATTATCATGTGTCAGGTGATGTTTGACAGTTGCCAGCCGCTTCGGTCGTAAGCTTATTGGGCGAACATTGCAAACGGAGTTCCATGCGTAAAGCTAACGTTTGACCGAGATGTAGCATCGGCCACGTTGGGCTTGTTTCGACATTGGCAAGCCCCGCAAGCGGGGCCGGGCTGCTGAGGCTTCGCCCTGAACTCTGACCCTGCTGCCTTCCTGTGCCAATACGGCTTGGTCTGTCTCATCCTGAGCCAGGCCAACCCATTTGTCACATGGTCGCCATCACGATCCGCTTTCAGCCCTGTCGGGTCTGCATCCCTCTTGCAAGGCGGGCGCGGCCGGCAATCCGATCTGTCGCAAAGGACTGACCGCAACAGCTTCGGTCATCAACCGATGGCCATGTCCTCTGCGGTTTTGCCCGATGACAACGCCTCCACAAACCACAGCGGTTTGCGCCCCCGGCCGGACCAGGTGAGCGCCGGGTTCTCAGGGTGGCGGTATTTCGCCGGGGCGGGCGCGCGCTTGGGTGTTGCTTCCTCGCCCATGAGTTCGGCCAGCGAATAGCCCAGGTCTTTGGCGAAGGCTTCCACCTTGGCGCGGACTTCTGTCTTTTGCCGGTCCTCGTAGGTGGTGATCGCCTTGGCGATGTCCTTATGCAATTTGCGCAGTTCCGTGAGCGACAGCGCCTCGAGATCAAAATCAGCCATGTTATGCTTTCCGTGTCCTGAATGATCCCGCAAGGTAGCCTGTATCGGCATTGCCCTGCAACTCCCTGACGGCTGGGGCAGGGGGGCGGTTTGAGATGATCGGTATCAACCACCAGTGCAGTGCCGGGCTTGAGTTCTGACAGGCCATGTTGGCCGGATGACAGGGTCTGGCGTGGGCTTCTCGCGCATCTCTGTCTGCTGGCCCATCCCTTCGACTGACAATCCCCTAATCCCGTTCGGGCTCTCACGCGCAACCCCGCGTCAGACCGGGCCGTGTTGCCCCTTCGGGGCTGCCCGCGCCACCCCGGTCCTGTGGAGGTTTCCGGCGTCCGTTCCGTCCACCGTGCACGCGTCACCCGACGGGCTTTTTCAGGGTCTTGTCGAAGGGACGGTCCCGAAGACAGGACACAGAAGGAAGCTAGACATGCAAAACATCGTCATCCTCGCCGGCAACATTGGCCAAAAACCCGAAACCCGCACCACCCAAGGCGGCACCAACATCACCAACTTCAGCCTCGCCACCTCCCGCCCCCGCCTCTCGGAAGGTCGCGTGCTGCGCGACGAGAACGGCTACCGGGTCATGGACACGGAATGGCACCGCATCACCTGCTTCAACGGTCTCGGCAAGACGGTCGCGGAGCATTGCGAAAAGGGCATGAAGGTCCTTGTCCACGGCCGCCTCCACTACAGCAAGTGGATCGACAGCATGGGCAACGACCGCTACGGCTGCGAGATCATCGCCGAGAAGGTCGATTTCCTCAGCCGCCCGAAATCGGCCGAGAGTGAAAACCCCGAGTTGGTCGACCGCGACGACGAGATCCCGTTCTGAAAAGAACGGGGTCTCCCCCTCGGGCCCGGCGGGGAAACCCGCCGGGTTCGGGCTGTTCGTGAAAGCGGACATTCGCGGCAGCTGCAGCATGGGCCGGCGTGACCGGCGGCTTGTGGCAGGAAGCTGCCGAAGCAAAGATACAAATCTACCTGTCGTAGTCGGAACAACCGAGACATTTATATGCGGCCCTGATGCGCAGCATCGCTTTGCACGAGCAGATACTCCAAACGACCCATCGGAAGACACGCAAAGTCTGTACGTTTGATCAAGATAGGAACGAGGGGCGCGAGGAGTATGCAGGTTTTTTCGTTGATGCCAGGAAACTTTGAGGTTATAGAGCAGAGATAAGCAAGATCAAACTTGCTCCTGACCGGTAGTAGCTCAGCAAGGTAGAGCAGCAGGCCTAAAACCTGTGGTCGTTGGTTCAATTCCAACCTGCCGAGAGACGGTGTAGGACGCCTTTTCTCGCTAGGTTGTAAATGAATAACGCTGAACGTTTAGTAGTTTATAGGGCTCAATGTGCCAATGTCAGGAGCATTTCGGCCGCATTCAAGCAAACTAAGCGCAGCATCAATGACTGCTTAAGGAAAAACCGTTCCCTTGAGGCGGAGAGCCACACAAAGGTTTTGGCACTTATATTTTGTGCTTGGAGTGAGGCGATTTTTTCGAAGACCATCCACACTCCTCATGGCTTCACACTCGACGAAATAGCTCAAATTAAACGCTGCATCCAGTCTAATGGAATTTCGGCGGGCTGGAGAAAGTGCATCGAGTTGGCGATGCGAAAAACCGCTGCTAAGAAAAGCAATTTTGGCCCCAATGCCCGACAGAAATTAGATAAACTAGTGGAAGAGCTAGTTCTAGAACCCAGCACTCTAAGAAACAAAATTGCTCACGGCCAATGGACTGTACCACTCAATAGGAACAATACTGCTGTTAATGGAGCGTTGGCGGCTACCTTGGCGCAACTCGATGTAGTAAAAGTGGATACATGGCAGGTTCGCCAAAAAAAACTGTGCGAAGTTATTGAGCTACTTATCGAATCTCCAAACAAGGCCTTCATGAGTACTTACTGGGGGTTAATCCAGGAAATCGAAGATATTGGGGCTAAGAGGGGCAAATGGGATGCTGCAAGCAAGAAGGCGAAATTGTAAGCACAAGGCGCTGCCTTAATAAGAAACGACACGCCCAGACTGATGGAGCCATCTTTTAGATAATAATCCTTGAGATCCTCTTCTCTGACCGTCAGCTTGTCTATTTCTTCAAAATCTCTGAGCACAGGGTCAGTTTTATGTCTGCTTCATGATTTGTCTTGGTGCCCGCGTTTCTTTCGCATCTGGCAATCATGAGTAAGGCCAGTGTGTGCGATTTTCACGCCTGAGGCCATCCACAAGCAATGGTCGGTTCTTAGCCTTTGGCTCGGTGATCGCTTCGCTAGCACTGAGAAAGCCCACTCTTCCGCCCTTAGATCGGTGCGTGGGTTTCGTGCTTCCGAGACCATGGAGGACGGCTTTAGGCTGCCTGCAGCCGATTGCACCTGCAGCATCTCAACTTGGCCGAATGTCCGGTTTTGGGTGGCTTGAGCATGGGCAAGCCCCGCGAGCGGGGCCGGGCTGCTGCGGCGTTGCCCTGAGCCCTGAGCGCACATGCTCCCTGCCCGAAGGCGCGGCTTTGGCTGTCTCATCCTGAGCCAGTCCCTTGGCCCGCCGGGCATGGTCGCATGCACGCCCAGGTCTCAGCCCTGCGGGGCTGCATCCCTCTTGCGTTTCAAAGTGCGCGGCGGAGCAGTGACGATGGCCCGCGTCAGAAATCGCGCCGTCTTTCACGGCACCGCGGCTTTGAGCTTTACGATCAGGGCATCCAGAGCGTCCAGCCAGAGCGGCTCGATCTGACCGCGCAGCAATTGGGTGGCCATCATGGCGCCGGGGTCTTTGGCGCTCTCGGCAAGCTGCGCAAGGATGCGCTCGGGGACCGGCTTTTGCAGCCGGATGCTGTAGGCGGCCCATGTATCGCCCTTTTGGACAGGCACATAGACCGGGCCAGGCTTGAAGGTTTTCCGGGCCGATTTCATTGCCGCACTCAGGATCAACTCGATTCTGTATCCGGCTTGCGCCAGAGCCAACAGATCTTCCTTGTGGCGGGTGAGCGGCCACAGGGTGATCGAGAAGGCGCGCGCCGGTTTGTGCGCGGTCATGGCCCCGTTCCCTGTCGCACGCGGAGGGGGCACGCGCGGTGCTTCCTGCGCAATCGGTGCAACTGGCGATGCGACCTGCGCGGGCGCGTCCGGTTTCAGCTGTGTCACAGACGGTGTCGGCTGCGGCCCGCGCTGCTCTGCCCGTTCCATGACAGGCGGCGCGCTGTCGAACACCGCATCTGCATAGATCGGATCGATTGCCCCAATTCGGGCTATCCTGCGCTTTGCCATACGCTCAGCTTTCCTCTCTAGGTCTTATTCTGCGGCCGCATGGGTCAGCATGTGATTGAAGATCACAGCGACCTCATGGAGCGCGTCCTCGTAATGGGCGGCCTGCCCACGGACCAGCGGGTTTGGATCGTCGCGCTTTTTCCGGGCGATGGCGCCAAGCAGGCCAAGGCTCTCCATATCCTTGTAGGCCTTGCGCTCGCGCACCGCATAGGGAAACAGCTCCAGCTCGGCTTTGATGCGCGCGAACAGATCCCTCTCGATGGGGCTGAGCTTTTCTGCGCCGTTGCGGGTGCGGCTGTCATAGCGGGTCAGTATGCTGATATGGCGCGGCAGCAATTCCGGCTCTTCGACCCGTCCATGCAATCCCTTGTACCATTGATAGGTCGCGACCGCGCCATTGACGTTGTTCTCGGTCAGGATGACCGGCGTGACGATGAGACTGGCCTGCACGGCGACATGATCGGCCCATGTGCCCGCCACACCGGCCGTGTCGATGATGATGAAATCATGGCTCTCGGTCTCAAAGGCCTCGTCCAGGATCGCGACCAGGGCGTCAGTGTCTTTCGCCTCGATATGCGACAGCAGGGGCGAGCCATTGCCATGCGCTTCGGCCCGCTGCGCCCAGTCAGCGAGCGATCTCTGGCGATCCGTATCGACCAGCAGCACACGCTTGTTCGAATGGATCATCGCCGAAGTCATGGCGGCACAGATCGTGGTCTTCCCGGCCCCGCCCTTGATCCCCATCACCGCCACAACAACCGGCGGGTTCGCCTCATCAGACATATCTTACACACTCTCTCTGTCACGGGGTCTGGCCGTCCGGCCATCACATTGCGGCACAACTTTAGATGGAGTGAGCGAGGTGTTCAATGCGATATGCTGGATGCTCAATGCTCAATGCTCAATGCTCAATGCTACGCGTTGCATGCTCTATGCTGAACGCTCTTTGCTTGGATGCTTGGCGCTACATGCTGAACGCTGGATGCTGAATGCGATATGCTGCGTGCTTTCTGCTACATGCTGATTGCGATATGCTCGATGCTGATCGTTTTTTGCTGGATGCTTTTTGCTGGAGGCCCTGTTTTTTCAAGATAACAGCGCGATTTGCGGCCCTCAGGGCAGTTTCGCCAAAAAACACGCCCCTGCACCCTCAGCACGGCGCTGCGGCGCGGCAACGGGCCATTTCGCACGCGTCGTGTTGAGCAAAAGCCGCGCGGCATCGCCGCCTCCGTCTCGGCCAGAACCATAACACCGCAGCACAACGGACAGTTGAATCTCGTATTGACGCGATTCCAGCATCTGCCTACCCGAGAGGGGGAAGACAGAGGTGTTATGTAGCAGGAAATGGATATTGACTACACACAACACAAACGCGCGTGACAAGGCGATGGGCAAGCCCCGCCTGACCCCGGCACAGCGCCAGGCGATTGCGCTGGCGCGGGGGCAAGGGATCTCGACCAAAGCGCTGGCCGTGCGCTATGGCGTGTCGGTTCAGACCATCCGCAACACTGCGCGCGGGGTGCAGATGGCGCGTGCTCAGGCCCGGTCCGAGACGGCGACCGTGACCGCGCGGGTGCCGGTTGCGGATATCCGGGCCTTTGATGCGCTGATCGCGCGGCTTGGCGGAAATGAGCGCTCAAAGGTGCTACGCGCCTTCATTCGCCATCCTGCCGGATATCTCGGGGCCGATGCGGAGCTGGCCGAGGGCATCCGGGAGCTGCGCCGCGAATTGTCGGCCATCGGATCAAACCTCAACCAGATTGCGCGGCGGCTGAATGACCCGCGGCTGTTGCCAGAGGCGCGCAAGCTGGGCCGTCGCGAGGTCGAGGTGCTGCGCGCAACGCATGCTGCTGTAACCCAGTCGCGCGATCATCTGGCCGTGCTGATCGGGGCCAAGGCGCGCGGGCGCGATGCGGCGTTCCGGGCAATCGTGGGCGATGCGATGGCAGGGGATGCGACCCCGGAGGCTTCGCATGTCGGCTAGGCCAGATGCCGTGACTGCGGCCATGGGCACGCTGTTCGACGAGGGCTGGACACGGGGCCCGGGCGGGCGGGGCGATGAGCCTGCGCCAAAGTCATTCGGACGCCGCGGGGGCGGCACCCGCAGCTATCAGCATATGGCGCGGGCGGCGGCGGGCAACCGGGCGGTGGTCGTGAAGCTGGTGCGCGGGGGCGGGTGCCATGACAGCCGCCAGCTTGGCAATCAGTTTGAGTATCTGACCGGCAAGGCAGACCGGGTGTTTGACTCCATGGGCACCTATGAGCAGCGCGGGCCGCTTTCCGGGGATGAGGCGCGCGAGGCGGCCCTGCGCTGGAGCGAGGGCTGGGCGGGGATGACCTCTGCGGGCCAGACCGCGCATCTGATCCTGTCTTTCCCCCAGGACACTGACAGTCGCGATGTGCAGGCGATCACCGCGCGATTTTGCGAGCGGTTCTTTGAGGGGCAGTTCGACTATATCGCCGCCACCCATAGCGACCGCGCGCATCCACATGCGCATATCGTCGTCAACCGACGCGGCGAGGATGGCCGGCTCTTCACCCTGCGCCAGGGCACCGAGCACAGCTACGAGACCTACAAGGACGCCCTGGTCGAACTGGGTCAGGCGCATGGCGTGGCACTTGAGGCCACCAGCCGGTTGCAGCGCGGCATTTTGCATCGCGCCCCCACAGATGCTGACTATCGCCGGGGCCGGACGGCTGATCGCCCGCGCATGGGGGCTGATCTGGACTATGCACGCACCCAGATCGCGCGCCATGCCGAGAGTTATTCGGCGCTTGCTGCCCATGCGCGCGGGATCGAGGCCATCGATCATGCCCGTTTCACCCGTGGCGAGATCGCGTCTTACACGCGCCTCTCAGATCTCGCCCAAAACCTTCAGCGCGCAGCCGCCGATCTCGGCGCCGGGCGCAGCCTTCAATCCCAAAATTACGGAGCCATCCCGATGTTACAACAAGAGCGGTTCACTCAGGCCCTGCAGCGCCTCGATACGGTCGTGGCTGAGGCCGAGGACCGGATTGCGGCAGCCGCGCCGGGCGAACGCCCACGAGAAGAGGCGCGCCTCAGCGATGCACTTTCAAAACTGGACGCCCTACTGCCTGCAGAGGCGCGCGATCAGGAGTTGGCTGGCGCGCCCAGCGAGGAGGGCATTTATGCGAAGCAGAACGCGGCTATCGCCATGGAACATGTCGCGCGCGTGGGCGAAGGGCGGATCCGGGGGGCGGCGGAGGGCAGCGGGATCAGCGGGGATGCGATCATGGCCCGGCTGCGCGAGGGCGCGCCGAATTCCGCGCTGGAGCAACAATGGCTGCTGGATGACCTGCGCAGCGTGGCGGCGCATCACGGGTTCGATCTCTCAAAACAGGGGGATCTGGACCGCGCGCTGGAAGAGGTGGACCGTGTGCATGACCGGATCGGCGAGGATGTCGGCCTCGATCTGACGCCTGCGCAGCGCGAGGCCATTGAGGATAAGACCTCCCGCAATATTCAGGATGCCATCGCGGATATGAGGCGCGAGGGCTTTGACAGGGCATCGATCTCGTCGCGGTCCTTTGACATCGAAGATCAGGCCCGCGTTGAGGCAAAGGCCGAGGTGCTGGGGGTGGTCCCGCAGGTGGAAAGCGCGCAGCAAGGGGAACGAGCAGCGCAAGCGGATAAGTCTGCGCAGGACAATAAGGTCGTACAAAGCGAAGAAACCGGCACCGCGCGCGCGGGTGATGTCACGGACGCAAAGCGCGACCTTGACCCGCTGGACACCCCTGCAAGCTATTACGACCGCTTTGTCGTGACCAAGCAGGGCGACCGCCAAGAATTCTACCGCCATTACGATGATGCCCGTGCCGCCATCGTTGATACTGGCGATACGCTGAGCACCAAGGCGGCCGACAAGGCGACAGCGCTCGACATGGTCAATCTCGCGGCCCATCGTGGCTGGGCATCCATGAAAGTGACTGGTCCAGAGGATTTCCGGCGCGAAATGTGGATCGAGGGGGCAGCCAAGGGCATCAAGGTCGCGGGCTACACGCCCAATGCGCGCGATGCTGAAGAGGCGACACGTCGCAGTGACATGGAGCGCCCGCGCAGCCTGCAGCGCACCGACGGGCCTGTCACTGCGACGGTCGACCAGGGGCGCGACGCAACGCGTGACCTTCCCCGCGATGCTGCGGGCACCACCACCGCCAGCACTTCGGGCGACAGGATTGATTACAGCCAGGGGGTGCGCGGGACCATCCTTGCGCAGGGCACGCGCCCCTATCTCGACCGCCCCGGTGCGGCCGAGTCGCCCTATGTGCGTTTGCAGCTCGAGAATGGTCGCAGCCATGATGTCTGGGGTGTGGGGGTTGCCAAGGCGCTTGCCGATCAGGGGGTGAAGACGGGCGACACCGTCACCCTGTCCTCAACCCGCTCTGAGCCGGTCACCATTACGACGCGTGACCCCGTGACCAATGCCATGAGCGAGAAACAGGGCAGTCGGCGCGCCTGGGAGGCGCAGGATATCCAGCGCGGCACAGGAACCGCGACTGGAACCACGACGGGCACTACCGCTGGCACTGGCACCGCCGCTGCGACTGCCGCCGCCGCCGGCGTGCTGATCGCCGCGAAATCCGATCTGGCCAGGCTGCCCGCGCCAACCGATGCCGAGCGCGCCGAGGCCTATCGCGCAGCCGTAGAGGAACGCCTGACCCCCGACGAGATCGCGCGCCTGAAGCAGGGCGATATCTCCGGGCTTGAGGGGGTCGGCTCGCGCGAAGACCAGCTGTCTGTTGCCCGCGAATATCTCAAGGCCGAGGGGAACTCGCAGCCTGCGCTCAAACAAGTGACCGAGGACTGGTTCAATGAGCGTGCGGCCAATGCGGCGCAAGACCGGGGGATCGGCCATGATTAAGACACGCGTTCTGGCAGGCCTTGGCCTCTTTGCCGCGCTTGGGCTTTCGCTCGCCTATATTCTGGCCACAGGCTATCTGGCGCTCAAACTCACCGGCAGTGCCGCCACCCTCGATTGGGGCCTCCTGGTGCAGAACTGGCAAGCGATCCGGCTCCACCATCCCGATATCTGGCAGGTGGTCTGGCTGATCTTCCTCTTTGCCACGCTGGGCACGCTGCTGCTGGGGTCCTTTGTCGTCCATGAGGGTCTGACCCGCTTTGGCGAGACCCATTGGCAAACAAGGCCCGAATTGAAGCGCAACGGCTTTTTCGCAAAGCCCGGGCGCGGGTTCCTGCTGGGCAAGATGGGCAAGCCCAAATCCAGCGCGAAGTTTCTCTGCTCCACCACCTTCCCGCATTGTCTGGTTGTCGCCCCCACAGGGCGCGGCAAGGGCACGGGCTTTGTGATCCCAAACCTTTTGTGCTTTGTCGGCTCCGCCGTGGTGCTCGATGTGAAGGGCGAGAATTTCGACAAGACCTCGCGCAAGCGCCGCGCGCGTGGTGACAAGGTCTGGCGCTTTGCCCCGGTCGATTGGGACCGCCCCACGCATCGCTACAACCCCCTGCAGCGCATCGCGGCGCTCCCCAATCCCGACCAGCGGCAGATGGAGTTGCGCAAGACGGCCAATCTGTTCCTGCAGGCCGATGGCGAGAATGCCAAGGGCCTGCTCGAGGGCGGCATCGATCTCTTTGTCGCCTGCGGGATCCTCGCGATGGAATGCAACCTGCCCACCATTGGCGAAATCTACCGCCTGGCCTCTTCGGGGGGCGACAAGAACAAGCAATATGCAGGCTATGCCGAGGAAGTCCGCAGCCCCTCTGCGCGGCTTATTTTTGAGCGCATGGCCTCGACCAATGACCGCACCCTGACCTCCTATCTCTCGCTTCTGATGACCTCCGGGCTGAGTGCGTGGGACAACCCGACCATTGACCGCGCGACCGCTGTGTCGGATTTCGATTTCTCAACCTTCCGGCGCAAGCCGCAGACCGTCTATCTGGTGGTCTCGCCCGACAATATCCGGCCCTTGGCGCCGCTGATCCGGCTCTTCTTCTCCGACCTGATCGCCAGCTTGCAGGACCACGAGCCGGGCGAGGACGAGCCCTGGCCCGTGATGATCATGCTCGATGAATTCGACCGGCTGGGCAAGATGCCGATCGTGGCCGAAAGCATCAAGACCCTGCGGTCTTACGGCGGCCATCTGGCGATCATCACCCAGACCATCCCGGCGCTCGACGAGATCTATGGAGAAAACACCCGCCTCTCGCTGCAGGGTGGGGCCGGGGTCAAGCTCTACATGACCCCCTCCGAGAAGCGCACGGTCACCGAGGTGAGCGAAGGCGTGGGCATGACCACCAAGCGTGTGGTGTCGAAATCGCGCGCCATGGGGCGGGGCATGTTCGACACCAATCTCAGCGAGCGCACCGAAGAACGGCCATTGCTTACCGAAGACGAGGCCGCGCGGCTCGATCTTGATGACATCATCCTCGTGATCGATGGCCAGCACCCCGCCCGCGCCAAGCGGATCAAATACTATGAGGACGCGAAGCTCCGGCATCTGTTTGAAGGGCAGACAGGCGACTACCCATTGCCGCTCGGGGGCAAGCTGAATGCACAGGACGCGGCCGAGATCGATGATAGGATGGTCGCCATCGTGCAGCGGCAGACCGAAGGCATGATTGCTGCACAGCGGGTGGGGGCGGGCGCTGTGGCCGCACCCCCGCCCGCCACAGCACCCACCCCAAGGCCACGCCGCGTGAGCGGGCTGTTGATGGCGGCAAAGATCATCGACATCTCCGGCTTCGATCCTGCCAAGGCACCAAAGCCGATTTTTGAGCGTGCCAAGACCGCCACACCGCTCCTGAAACGGCGCAGCGGGCGCAGCAGTCAGATCCTGAGCAAAGCAAAGCTCATCTCGCCAACCCCCGAGAACTGCGCTGCAGTTGAACGTATCGCCGATATTCTGGGGGGTGACGCCGGGAGTGCCGCTGCATGAGAAGCCTTCTGAGCGGCCCACCACAACGCGTCAGCGGTGCGGTGGGCCGCGAAGCGGGCATCTGATCTACACGACATTCAGTCTATATTTCGCACGGAGTCATCCGTTGCAATTCGTCGGGATGGGGCGGCTTTTTCTGAATTGCTGTTTGGGGGGATCACGGTGGCCACATCAAGACGTCTATCGTCAGTGTTCAGGTGTCGTCATCCGGGTCGCGCACGATCACTACCGGCTCATCATGTATTTGGGATTCGTCCATGAATGTGACGCGCATCCCCCATCCTGCGAACGGCCGGATCAATTGCAGGAACGCCTCTGCATCCAGCTCCTTGTCGTCGAAATAAAAGACAAGATTGCCGTCTTCGGTATCTGACACCTCACATTTAAGGACGTGGCCACGTGCTGACCATTGTTGAAAATCCTCCAGCCATTCAATTTGCGGCCGTCCTTTCGGGATTTCAATTGGACGATTCGCCGGGTCGGCAATGCTCGCCTCTTGTGCGGCAACGATATCATTGTACACGTCAAGGATTTCGTGATCCGTTAGAGTATTGATCTCGGGGCCCAGCGTCAGATTCACTGTCCCATAGGCAGGATCTGCGAACTCGATGATCGCAACCTCCCCGTCTCGCGAAATGTGCACCTGATCGATCGAGGATTGTGGTGGACGTCGAAAGCGCAAGATGGGTCTCCAATTGAATGAGAGGTTATGTGGTCACGACTTTGGCGCAATGGTGTTCCATGTTCGCGCAGGTGGCTCCGACATCCGCATTCATAAGGTCAGCCTTGCACGAACATCCTCAAAATCAGGGTCTTCGGCATATAGACGCTCGAATTCGCGCCGTGCCTGCGCCTTGCGGCCAACCTGATCATAAAGCACCGCCCGGTCATAGCGAATCTGATGCAACAAGCCCTCAGGCCGGTCCTTCCGGCGACGGTTGGCAAGTGTGAACACGTCGATCGCAGCATCGGGGATTCCCAGCGCCGCAAGTGCGCGGCCGCGATAAAGCAGGATCGCCGTATCGACGGGTGTTTCGTTTTCGACATGCACAGTGGCGCGGACCACGCGGTCCATCAACGCGCGGTCATCCGTGGTGTCGAGCGCCAGCTCTGCGAAGGACAGCAGCACCACCGGATCAGTCGCATCAATCTCCATCAGCCGCGCGATATGCCCCATCGCGTCGGCATGGCGGCCCTCAAGCTGTGCGATTTCCACCAGCGCCAGCCGAGTGCCGCGTTCACGCGGGAAGACATGGGCGAAGATGTCGGATGTGATCGGAAGGCTGGCCTGTGCAGCAATCTCGTATTTGGCAAACAGCGTGCCCAGATTCCCCAGACGGGCCAACGCGTGTTCGAAATGCGCCCTGGCGCGGTCGAGTTCCTCGCGCCGCAGGCGGATCATCCCGGCCATCCAGGCGGCATCGGGCAGATCGCCTGCCTCCTCCAGCGCCGTCAGCGCGGCATCCTGATTACCGTCATTCAGCGCGCGGATACCGTCGATGAACCGCTTTTCCTCGGCCGGGGTCATCAGGCGCTGGAAGAACCCTAGCTTCAGCCGGTCGCGCTGCGGCACAGATGGCGCAGGCGCCACCCCACCGCGCCCGGCGCGCTTTCGGTCATGGACCGTATAGAACAGCCCGGTTCCGGGCAGGCCCGCTGTCGCGCGATTGCCGCGCGGGCTGATGGTGTATTTCGCACCACGTGGCCCGAAGGACAGCGACGCGTTCGATTTCGACAGGTTGAGTGTGACACCGGGGGCCAGACGAACGCGCCGCCAGAAACGAAAAGCCAATTACACCCCCCCTGATCGCTGGACGAGTTTCGCCTGAGTGGGGTCGTAGACGAAACCGGCAATGGTACCGTCCTTGATTTTCTCGACAGCATCGCTGATCGCAAAGAGTGGCACCAAAAACCATTCCTTTGGGGCCACAGGCCGCCCGAAGCGATCCATAATCTCGATATCGAGCCGTGCTGGTTCAAAGATGCGATGGATCAGGTTTTCGAGGCGGGTGGGGTTGATGTTGTACAGCTCATAGGTGGCGACAATCTCGACATTGGCCATCAGGAATGTCGGCTGCAGCTGTGCGCCCGCGATGCGCTTTTCGACGCTCATATTGGTCACACCAATCTTATGTACCAGATCGCGGTTCTCGGCCACCCGTGGGTGATCGGATTTGCTGCGCAGCACATAGATGATGCCGCTGGCCTCATCCCCATCTATCGTCTGATCTGAGAACAGGGGTCCGGCATGCGGTTCTGATATGCGCCGCCCTGCGTCGCCATCTGCGTTCAGGGCCCGCTGCAGCGATCGCATCAGCATATTACTTTCGGTGCCGTTGTCGAAAATCACCCTCAGCCGCGCATCCGTGCGCCCCTGATCCGTGAGCTTCATTTCCCCCATTTCGGCGACATAGGCTTTCTGCCCACCCACGATGAAGAAGCGGCCGGGCTCGATTTCCGATTTCAGCTCGAATTTCCGTGCCTCGCGCAAGCCGGTGTCCAGCTCCTTCTGCACCTGCTCGAACAGAGGCTTGAAACGCGCGAAATCCTCGCAGCGGTCGCGGTTGGCTATTTCTTCCGCCGCCTTTTTCTCCGCAGTCGATCGAACATGCTTCAGTTCTGTGATCGCTGGCGCTTCAACCTCGATCCCGAGCGCGCCGAGCAGCGCGTCGTCATCCATCTCTTCCGTATCACTGGACTGCGCGAGTGGCGTGCCATTCAGCATTCCCTGATGATCCATAGGCTCAATCAGGTCGCGGCATTCCTGTAACTCGGCAATCCGGTCAAGGCGGACTGCATACAGGCGCT
The DNA here is from genome assembly GCF_001517585.1 of Roseibaca calidilacus. Taxonomy (NCBI): domain Bacteria; kingdom Pseudomonadati; phylum Pseudomonadota; class Alphaproteobacteria; order Rhodobacterales; family Paracoccaceae; genus Roseinatronobacter; species Roseibaca calidilacus. The sequence continues at coordinate 66,445 of NZ_FBYC01000003.1, forward strand.
CGAAGATATCGCGATCCTCGCCATGCTGCGGGCGGCGGCCGTGCTCATCGACAAAACGCTGAATTTCTTCAAAGCCTGCGATGATCCGCTCTTCACGCGGGGTGCGGGAGACTTGCTTTTTCGTCTCGACCTCGACGCCCAGTTCGGCCAGTAGGGCGTCATCTTCATCTGTGAAGCCGTTAGCCATTGGCGGCCTCCTGTTTCATGCGGATAAGGTAGGCCACCCCTTCGGCCATTTTCTTCTCCCATGGGTCCGCCGATGTGATCGACGGCAATCGTCCCCGTTCCTGCTTGAATGCCGCTGCACGTTTGGCCAGCGCGCGCGCCTCCTCAGGTGTCAGCTGCACTTTCTTCGCAGTAATCACCGCAGCAACTTGCCTCAGGCTTTCCTCGCTCATGGTCTTGGCGAGAATCGCATAGGCTTCCCCAAATGGGTTGATCCGGTCGATCAGATCAATATCCAGCTCGCGCACATCCATGGCGAATTTGCGCACCCCGTCGATCAGCGCCGTGTTGGCCGATACTTCGCCATCATCACCGCCTGCCAGCGCAATTTCCTTGGCCTTCTGGGTCAGGTTCAGCGCGGCCACTGCATGCTGGCGCACGGCCTCCTGATCCTCGGTATCCAGTTCGGGAAACCGCGCGGCGACAATCTTGCCCATGCGCACTTGGGTCAGTTCTTCGGGGACCAGTTCTTCATCAAACAGCCCGCGCTCAATCGTGGTCTTGTCCTGCACGAAGGCCGTGATTACCTCGTTCAGATCTTCCTGGCAGATGCGCCTGGCCTCTTTGCTCTTGGGCGCGACCAGCCCCTTGATCTCGATCTGGAACTGGCCACTTGCCTCATTGAATCCGACGTTTTCCTTTGCGGGGTCATACCCCCCTTCACCATAGTCAAACCCCTCGACCGGCCCCGATTGCGGGCTTTTGGGCGTGAAGTTGAAACGCGGGGCCAGCACCTGCTCCATCAGCAGGCTCGCGGCGATCGCTTTCAGCGTATCGTTCACCGCCTCGGTCACGGCCTCGGCCGCGGCGTCAGGCTCGGCGATCAGGTTGGTGAATCGCGCCCGCGCCTTGCCCTCAGCGTCGCGGGTGGCGCGGCCGATGATCTGCACGATCTCGGTCAGGCTTGCGCGATAGCCGACCGTCAGGGCGTGTTCGCACCAGATCCAGTCGAACCCTTCCTTCGCCATCCCCAGGGCAATGATGATGTCGACATGGTCGCGGTTGTTCTTCTGCGCGGGGTCCTTCAGCGCGGCGGAAACCTTGTCCCGCTTGGCCGGTTCATCATCCACCAGATCGGCGATGCGCAGCACGCGTCCCTCCGGCGTCTTGACAAGCTGAAACCCAGTGGCGGGATCGGTTCCCTGCCAGTCGCCCAGAGCATCGATGATATGCTCGACCTCGCGGTGCTTGTCCTTCGTGCTTTCGCGCGAGTTCACATTCGGGATGTGCAGGATGGTCTTCTCGTTCGGATCCAGCACGTTGAGGATATCATCCGCATAGGACCCCGAATAGAAGAAATACCCGATATCGAGCGTCTTGAGGTATTTGTAGCCGTTAAGCTGCTCGTAATAGGTATAGGTAACCGTGTCGAACCGCGCCTCGTCCTCGGGCGACAGGACTGCCTCGGCATCGCCGCGGAAATACGATCCGGTCATCGCCACCAGATGCACCTTGTCGCGGGCGACCAGCGCGCCCAGATGCGTTCCCAGCCTGTTGTCGGGGTTGGCTGATACATGGTGGAATTCATCCACCGCAATCAGCCGGTCGTCGAAGGCTTCGATCCCGAACTTGTCGACGGCGAAGCGGAAGGTCGCATGGGTGCAGACCAGCACCTTGTCGTCGCTCGCAAGGAACTTACCGACCGCGCCAACCTTGCCATCATCCCCGCCCGGCGCGTTGCACAGATTCCATTGCGGCTTCACCTCCCAATCGGCCCAGAAGCCATACTTGCTCAGCGGCTCGTCGTTGAAGCTGGACCCGATGGACTTCTCCGGCACCACGACGATGGCCTGACGCAGGCCCTGATTGTGCAGCTTGTCGAGCGCGATGAACATCAGCGCGCGGCTTTTGCCCGAGGCCGGGGGCGATTTGATCAGCAGGTATTGCTCGCCCCGCTTTTCATAGGCGCGTTCCTGCATCGCACGCATGCCGAGTTCGTTCGACTTGGTCGAGCTGCCATTGGCGGCGTATTTGACGGAGACGGAGGGAACACCTTTGGTCATATTGCGTTCTTTCTGTTGAGTGCGGGATCCTTCGCTTTGGGCCAGGAAATCAAAACCCGATCAAGTAGCCATACAGCACCCTGCCTGTCGCAACAGTATGATTTATATGTATTTTCCAATTTATGCCCTCCAGCCCACATACGCACAATCAAAACCCGATCAAATGTTGTCCCTATCACGCCCACGACGGGACATAGCCAGCACGAGGGCGTTCAGCATCCGCAGGACGGATCAGACCAGAATCCAGCGTTGCGCGAATAACCCGTGACGCCTGTGCAGCGTTCTGGTCGTCGATGCCAAGCCGCTCCCGAAGTGTCGCGTTCGTCATCTTCTGACCGCCTACGTATTTGAGCGCGGCATGTTGGTAACACGCTCGCACGGCTTCTTCCGGTGTCATGTCCGCAAATCGGCGTGGTGCAAACAGAACCACGCGCACGGCGTCTCCCTCCATGCGGAAATCCGGTGGTGGCAACTGGTGTAGCTCAACTGCCGAGATCACCTTGTCGATGCCGGTGCCTTGTTCTTCGCAAAGCTTCATCCGCCGCATCAATGACGCAAGGGCTTCATTTCGGGAACGCGGCGGCGAGTCCAAAAACCGGTCGGGGCTGACCAAGGGGGCGCCCGGGTTCGTGATCTCCATTCGATCACTGAACAACTCGATGAGTGGTCCCGCACCGGTGATTGTCATGTCTTGGTGGATCAATGCGTTGGCGATCAATTCGCGGATCGCTATCGACGGGTAAAGTGGTCGCTCCTCGCGGAATGCTTTTCCGATCAGTTCGTTGCGAGGCAGAAGGCCGTCGATGTAATCCACCAGCCCTTGAAATCCCGCTGCATAGCCGCGCTGGCCATCCTGGCGGTGGTTCACAGCATCAGCTCGTCCGGTGCCAGCATAAGCTACGAACCGGACGCCTTTGCGTTCTACAGATGGACCGAAATCGGCAAGCTTTTTAGCATACAGGATCGCACCTAGATTGGTGATATTCCACCTGTCGCCTACATCCTTCTGAATAAGGCGATCGGCCAACAACTTATCGAAAATCCCTTTTCGGTTATCCGGCAAGGGCTGGGCGGTGAGATCGAAATAGTTGGCGTAGTTCAAACACGTCAAAACCTCGTCACCGGTCAAAAACTGCGCCGCCACCCCAGTCTCCCAAGCGTAAGGCTGCAACTTTGCCCAAAGCGCGCGCAGGCGTTCCGGATGATCAGAAAGGCGCGGCGTTGCGCTGCCGATGCGCAAATAGGCTGTGCGGTCGAATTCTACCGGGGCGGTTGCGGCGGCGGGAATGGTCAGCAGGATCAGGCGCCCCGCAACGTGATCGACTTCTTCGAAACGGAACTCGATGCTTGGTGACAGGTGGTTCGCAATCCACAACTCGAGCGGCTGCCCCTTCTCCTTCTTCACTGTCGGCTCAAAAACCGTGCCGACAACCGCATGATCACCGTCTCTCACCCCCCAGACCACATAGGCGAAGTGCTGATCGGCCAGCCGTGCAGCGTTGGACAAGGCCGAGATCAACTTGCCGATCAATGGTCCGTCGGCATTGTTTTCCTTGAACTCGATCCAGGTGGTTTCCGCTGGCTTGGCGCGCAGATCGTCCACCAGCTTGCGGGTGCGTTCCGCACTCATGACTGGGTCAAGCGTCATGGTGTGTGCACTTTCTGACCCATCACGACCGACCGCCCCTTCTCACTGGCGCGATCCTGCATCGCCCGCATGCCCACGTCGTTCGATTTGGTCGAACTGCCATTGGCGGCGTATTTCACGGAGAGGGAGGGAATACTGTTGATACTTGTCATCGACGTTCCCCTGCCACGCTTGCAAGTGCCGCTTTCAAAACTTGAAAGCAGACCTTGGCAGTGTGCTCATCCGGAGCGAAACCAGAGACCATTTGCTCATATGGATGAATGTAATTTCTAAAATCGCGCAGACCGTGACTGAATTTTTTCACATCAGGCTTCAGAATGCCAATTTCGCAAGAAACATCAATGAACTGTGCGAGACTCCACTCATGAAACTTCCGAACGCCACCGTCTTTACCTTTCGGACTGGACCCAGCTTTGTTGAAGCGGCCCGGCTCCTTCTGTGCTGCTCCCAGCAAAACCGCCTCCAACACGCTGCCACACAGAAAAATTACGGATAAGTATGCACCTGCCCCCATCGCGGTTCGCGCTTCATCGAGGCGGCCTTGAATAATTGGTACCGCCTGAGCCTCCACGGGTAAATTTTGTACATTAGGGATAGTGAATTCTTGGTGTAAAAAATCGTCAAGTGTTTGCCTGGGGCTTTTCTCAGTTAACTTTCCCAAGAGGCGTTCTGTAATAGCGCGCCCTTTCTCCAAAACAGGCTTGTTGATTTCACGACCATTAAGTTCGCCATCAGCCTCGTAAGAGTCCATCATTTCAGACAAAACTCTACCAACGAGGCTATCTGCCTCCTGCTCCCAGAACGCTCGCATCTTTTTGGCCTTGGAAGTACCGTAAGTATGATACTTCATCCCATGAATATTTATGCCATGGCGCTTGAAAAATTCTCCATAGCTTGCATCCGAGTAATCAAGTACGTAGCCGCCGCCCATATCTAGCAGCTTCTCCAAGTAGCGCTTTTCGATGTCTGTAAGGGTGCTCATACCGCCACCTTCGTGGTCATCCTCGTGTACATCTCGAACAGTTTTTCCAGCCGTTCGGTGTCGTTGCGGAAGCGGCGGCCGATGTAGATGCGTTCCAGCACCTCGTCGTTGTGGTCATGCGCGGCGCGGAGGCCCTCGGGCATTTTTTCGGGGTCGTAGAGGTCGGCGATGGTGGCGGGGAAATGCGCCTCGCGGGCCAGAAGGATGCCTTCCGCCGCCGCTGTCAGGTCGGCGCGGTTCTTTTCAGTTAATTTGGGGACGGGGAAGGTGTTCCAGCCGAGGGTGTTGGAGTAGCTGAAGTCGGTCCGCATCCGCACGCAGACCGTGCCGATCCAGACCCAATGCAGGCGCGAGGCGATCAGCGCCATGTTCCAAAGTGGGGCGTCGTAGAGGGCAAAGTTCCGGTCGCCAATGATAAAATCGCTTGTGAGATAATCCACTGGTAGAAAATCACGATTTTCGGATGAAACGCGCGGGACAACAATTGCGTTTTGTTCAGAGCGACCAGCAATCTGGACGAAGCGATAGGGTTTGTTGGAAAATTCCTTCGTTGATTGCGCAGGCGACTCTAATCGATTTGCTGCGACTTTATTCAGGCGATCCGCGATGAACGCATTGCGTTGTGCGATTTCAACCTCGTCAGCTTCGATCCACAGGCAGTAACGCTGTTTGCCGTTTATTAGCTCTTCGGAACCCACAAAGTGACGAACCATGTGCGCAATGCTGGTGTCCTTTCGGAGTTCAAAGGCTTCTTCTGAACTTAGGAAAAGGTGGCCGCCATCACGAGGCATATTGCCGAACAACATTTTGGCTTGTTGCCCAAGAGGTTCGTTAGATTTAACAATTGCCGCCAGTTGGTTAGGAACCAAATAAGGTCCAATGCCCACACATTCGCGCACTGTTTCTCCGTCATAGAGTAACTTTGGGCCTGTCGACGACTGCGCAAGCCCAACGATAATCACTGTCACCCCTGCATTGTGGCTAGCCAAATTGCTCCACTTGAAGGGAACATGGGCAAAACGGATTTCGGTGCCTCGCTTGAAGGCGACCGGCCATATTTCAGACGCCTGTTGACCTTGGCAAATACTGTTTGTGGTCACGAAAGCCGCCACAGCGTTGGGAACCGCTTGGACATAATCCAAATACTTAGCGATCCAGCCCGCTACAAAATCTGTGGTCTTTGCCAGCTTGGAGTGCTTGGCCCATGCCACCACCATGTCCTCTTTTTGCTCCGGCGATTGCCACTTGCTTCCACGGTAAGGCGGGTTCCCGCAGATATAGGTCTCACCCCCCTCGTTCGCGAAGTCGATCTGCGCCTGATCCAGCGGCGACATGAACAGGTCATCAGCCTGAAACTTCACCCCCGTCCCCGTGGGCGGGCAGATGGACAGCCAGTCCAGCCGCAGGGCGTTGCCGCAGGTGATCCAGTTCTGCGCGTCCAGCGGCAGGAATTCTGCGAGGGCTTCTTTCTGGCCGCGATAGGTCACGTCGCACTGGTATTCCGCGATGATCAGCGCCAGCCGCGCGATCTCGGCCGAGAAATCCCGCAACTCGATCCCGCGATAGTTGGTCAGGGGAATGTCGCTGCGGCGCAGCGGCTCGCCCCGCCGCTTGTTGATCTCATACTCCAGCGCGCGCATTTCCTTGTAGGCGATGACAAGGAAGTTGCCCGACCCGCAGGCGGGATCGAAGACGCGGATCTTGGCCATGCGCGCGCGCAGATTGGCCAGCTTGCGCGCGTTGTCGCCCGCCGCCTCCAGCTCGGCGCGCAGATCATCAAGGAAGAGCGGGTTCAGCACCTTCAGGATGTTCGGCACCGAGGTGTAGTGCATGCCGAGGACCGAGCGTTCCTCTTCATCCGCGACGGCCTGGATCATGGAGCCAAAAATGTCGGGGTTGATCTGCGTCCAGTCGAGGCTGCCGATATGGGACAGGTAGCGCTGCGCGATCTTGGAAAAGCGCGGGACCTCGGTGCTGCCCGAGAACAGCCCGCCGTTCACATAGGGAAAGGCATCTGCCCAGCGGGGCAGCCTGGCCTCGGCCCGTTTGGGGATGGCCGTGTTCATGGCCCTGAAGATTTCGCCAATCACTTCGTGCGTGTTCGACCCGTCACGGTTGGTCATCTGGTCGATGGTGGCGGTGAACAGGTTGTCGCTGACGCAGATGTCAGTGTCTTCGGCGAAGAAGCAGAAGATCAGCCGCGCCATGAAGTGGTTCATGTCTTGGCGTTTGTCGGCGCTGCCCCAGTCAGGGTTGCCCTTGATCAGCTCGACGTAAAGCCGGTTGAGGCGGCTGGTCGCGCGGATGTCAAAGGCGCTTTCGCGGATCTGCTTGACGGTGGAGATACCGGCGAGCGGCAGGAAGAAGCCGAAATGGTTGGGGAAATCGGTGTAGCGGCAGGCGATGGTCTCGCCGGTGATGATATCCTCGGCCTCAAGGTCAGTACCATCGGTGGCGAGGATGAACTTCGCCTTGGCGCGGGTGGTGGCGGGGCTGTCGCGCAGCGCAGTGAGGGTTGCCGCGATGTCGCCCGGCGCACAGGTTTTCAGGTGGATGTTGCTGGTCTGCAGGACGCCGCCAATGTCGGACTTGTTGGACGCTCCATCGCGCAGGCGCTTTATGGTGGTGTCCTTGTTGCCGAAGGCCAGAAGAAAGGCATAGGGGAACTCGGCCGCGTTAAACGGCTGCTCGGCAAGTTCTGAAACGGCTTGTTCGATTTCAACAGCGTTCAAGGTTCTACCCCGTTGTCTTTTCCTCTTGCGCCGTCGGGTCCACGCGCAGCCACATAAGCGCGCATGAACTCTCGCAGCACCTGAGCTGCGGGTTTGTCTTCCGCCTGGCACGCCTTGAGAAACTGCTCTCGCAGGTCTCGATCAATACGTATGCGGAGGCCAGCATCTTTCATCGGCTGTTAGCGTATCCAATGGATACACATTTGTGTAGCATAATCTGTGTTTGGTATGATGATGATCGGCGAAGATCGTGTTGAACGGTTGGACATGCTCTCGTTTATTGAGGCACTGACCGAGGATGATGGCGATGTGGCCACCTCATTTGACCGCCACCGCTGCCCAGGGCGCTTGACCGTAAAACCCGCGCGCTACGATCCAGCACTGTCTTGCAAAACCAGCCCCCGCACCATTTCCGCCACCATGTCGCGATCAAATTTCGCGGGCAGTTCGACGAGTTCAATCCCTGCCTCTCGCAGTGCCTGCCGCTTGACGGTATCGCTTTTCTCGGCACGTGCGCGGCTGTCGCGGCTGTTCCCGAAATGGCCTTTGCCCTGATACTCGATCACCAGGGCGATATTCAGATCAGCGTCCAGCAACACGAAATCCGCGCGTTTTGAGTTGATGCTCATGTAGCGCTTATAGCTCTTATTGCGCAGGAACGCCCCGTAGGCGACCTGGCACGTCACGCACCAGCCGGCAGGCAGTTCCGCGCGCAGCATCTTGAAGAGCCGCAATTCCGTCTGGTTCATGAGGGGGCGGCGTTCAAACGGGGGCGCGAAGACGCCCTTGCGGGAAATGAACGCCGCGAGGATCACGACAAGGGCAACCGCGAATGCGATCAGCACAAATGTGCCGGGTGTCAATTCCATGTTCATCTCCCTGTCAAACGTGCCGAGCGCGCCATGCGGGTTGCCGCGGCCGACGCGGTCCCTGGACTGCCCCCCGGCCCCCGCGTTGCCCCACCCGCGCCGGGGCCTGCGGGCTGCACTGGCCCGGGCCGGCCCATAAGTCCAGCCATGCGGGCGGCGGAGAGGGTGCCGAGGGCGGCCATGGGTCCGCTCATTGCAGATGTCAGCTGAATATTTCCGGTGATTTGGCGCATGATCACGGGGATCAGGAATATCGCGAAAAAAGCCATGATGATCATGGCAAAGAAGGGGATGGCCTGACCGAGGGTCGCGAGATCGCCGGAATTCACATTGCTGGCCATCTGGTCGCTCATCGAGATGATGACCGAGAAGACGGCAGCAATCACGATCGGGTAGAAGGCATAGCTGATGATCCCGGTGAGCCAGTTCTGGAAATAGTCTTTCGTGGCGTTCAGGAGGGACATGGTGATCATGATCGGTGCGATGCTGACATAGAAGGTGATCATCAGCTTGGCGAAAACGATCATCAGGCCAGCCGCCGCGCCCATGGCGGCAAGGATGATGAAGGCGATTGTCGTGAAAAACGCCCCGCCGACCCAATTCATTGCGCTGCCGATGTTGTTTGCGGTGTCGATCAAGTCAGAAATGATTGCATCAAATTGCTGCGCGAAATGGCCGGCAGACCCATCGCCGAGCCCGCCCGCCGCGCCGACGATCACGCCGGCAAGGTGTTCCGAGCCACCGACAATGGCATTGGTCACGGAATTGAACTCGGCCCAGTTGCGGGCAAAGATCCCGACAAGAGCAAGTTTGACCCCCAGCATGACGGCCGTGCGCAGATCGATGGATTTGACCTGCAGCATCGCATTGAGCGCGACAAACACCACGGCCAGCGTTGCCATCGCCATGCCGATCGTGCCGACAGCGCCGAGCAAGGCCCCGAAAGCCGTCTCACCTGCAGTGGCGAGATAGCCTTCGACCGAACCGACAATCCAGGAGACAATGCCCATGCTCAGCGGCTTTGTTCACGGCAAATGGCACGAGCACGCGCAACGCGCTGATGATGCATGGAACGATATGACATCTGCACATCAAACATTTGCTGCTTGTCCATCCCGGCGTAGCTCTCATTGAACTCTGCAATGACATCTGCCCAATCGGGATAACGCAGGGCGCAGGCGCAATCCTCATTCTCGACGACCGCCTTGGACCACCGCAGATTGTAGATCGCATGTACCATCGCCCGTTCATTCGTCGTCGCGGGGTTCATCTCGACCAGCCAGTCGGGGCGTCCGGGGACGATGCAGCCATTGACCTCGCGGTCAGGCTCCGACGCGGTGTAGAGCTGCGGGACTGTCAGATCGAGGGCATTGCCCTGCGCGGGCGGCAGGGTGTTCGGGTCGAGATCATTCAAATCAGGCGCGGTCTGCGCGAGAACGGGCATCGCGACAAAGAGCGCAAGGCCGAGGAGGGCGTGTTTCATATCCGGGGGTCCTGTTCATCGGGAAGAGCGGGGAAATAGAATTGGGTGATGCCGCGCGCGCCGTCCTTGCGCCCGGCCTGGACGATCACATCGATCGAATTGGCGATATAGGCGCACATATTGTCATAGGTCAGCGGCAGGTTGGATTTGAGCGCTGCAATGGCGAGGCGCGAGATCGCAAGCTGCGGGGTCTCGGCATGGAGCGTAGTGATCGATCCGCCATGGCCAGTGTTGATGGCTTCCAGAAACGTCATGGCCTCGGCCCCGCGCACCTCTCCCACGATCAGCCGGTCAGGGCGCATGCGCAGCGCGGATGTGAGCAGCGCATCGGTGGAGCGTAGGGGGTTGTCCCGATCAGAGAGAAGCGTGACGGTGTTGGGCTGGGTGGGGATCAGCTCCGCCGCTTCCTCGATGGTGATGATGCGCTCATGTTCCGGCACGAAGGAAATCAGCTTGCGCGCCAGCACGGTCTTGCCGGTCGAGGTGCCGCCCGCAACGATGAGGTTCAGCTTGTGGGCAATGCAAAAGTGCGCAGCCGCATCGAGATCGCCACTCGCAACCAACCCCTTCAGCTCGCGCCCCAAAGCCGCGCGCCGGTCGCCCAGCGAGATTTCCTTGCCATGCAGAAACTTCAGCGCAATCGCCTCGAGCGGAATGCTGGAGAAAAACCGCATCGAGATGGAATGGCCGTGATCGACGACGGGCGGGGCCACGACCTGATAGCGCACGGCGCGCCCCTCATAGAGGACCGAGCCCGAAATCACCGGCCGGCTGCGCCCCAGCGTGCTGTTGCCGGTCGAGGCGATGTTGCTGGCCAGATCCCCCATTTCGGTCTGCGACAGGGTTTGCGCGCTCAGGCGCATGGCGCTGTCGCCTTGCAGCTCGACCCAGACGCGGCCATCGGGATTGACACACAGCTCGACCAGCCCTCGGTCCTTCACGATGGGCCCCAGCCGCTCCATTTCCTGCGCGAAATAGCTGTTATGCCCGTGGCCCGCCTGGGCGTCCATCAGACCATCCATCAGAATATCTCCAGATCGCGGTCGACCATGACTGTGACCCGCGCACCTTGATTGATGGTAATCACCGGTGGCAGGCTGAGCGCGTCACTGACGAGGTTGCCTGTTGCATCGCGCAAATCGCTCGACACGCGGGTGGCTCCGTCCCGAACCGTTTCATTGTCGATATCGCGTGACGCGAGCGCCGGGCCTGACGAGAGAAGCGAGATCAGCGCTGCAGCCCCGAAGCGTTCACCAAAGCGCTTGTTGACGCGTCCAGAGAGACCCGCCCGTCCAATTGCATCGCCGCCATAGGCCGCAATCGCCACACTTTGATTGTCGGGCAGGATGATGCGCTCCCAAGCAACCATCGCGCGGTATTGCCCTGTTTCGATATTGGCCGAGTAGCGCCCGATCAGACGGCTGCCGCGCGGGATCAGGATGCGCATGCCATCATAGGAATGCACATCCTGCGTGACGACTGCGCGAATGGGCCCCGGAAGGCTGGAATCGATCGCGGTCTCCAGCGAAGCCTGAATCACGCTGCCTTGCGTCACTGTATTGGCCGGATTGACGATCACGCGTGCCCGCTCGACGGGCGCGGGTCGACCGACATTGCGCACAAAGGCTTCGTTGTCATCGAGACGGCTTGCCTCTTGCGCGCTCTCGCCCTCGCCAGAGCCGCCGCGCCCACCAATGGCGAGCATGGGCGAATTGAGGCGCGCAAGGCGGGCTTCCTCGGCGGCCGCGCGGCGCCGCTCCAACGCTTCGCGTTCCAAATCGCGGGTATCGCCTGCGATCTGGTCGGGCGGCTGCGAAAGTCGTGCCATTTGCAATTCGCTCTCAAGGCGGGTGATCTGGCGGTTGCGTTCCGCGAGTTCCCGATCGAGCCTGCGCGCAGCCTCTTGCGCCTCGCGTCCGGCCTGATCGGCTGCGGCCTGCATGTCCCGGATCTGGGCCTGCAAATCCGAGAGTTCACTGGCGCGCCCGTCATCTGCCGGGGCAGGCGCATCGCGCAACGCAACCAGCTCCGCCTGCATTGCAGAGAGTTGCTCCAGAAGGGCTGTCATCTCGCTCGGCGTTTCGGGCACCGGCTCTGCAACGCGCTCTGGTGAAGGCGGCGGGTCACGCCGCACATCCATATCGCCAAAGGCCGAGCCGCCGGTCTGGAAATCCTGTGCGCTTTGTGTGGCCAAGCGCGGGCTGGTCTCAGGGCCGCTCAGGGCAAAATAGACGCCCGTGCCGACCACCGCTGCCGCGCCCAGAATGCCGAAGATCAGCAACGACGAATTGGATCTTGCCGCTTTAGGTGCTGCAAAATCTTCCTCGAGCGCCTTGAGACGGGTGGACAGATCGGTGGGGTCGCTCATCGCGCCTCTCCAAGATTGGCAATGGCCGTCTCGATCTCACCCAACCGCAAAACCCAATAGGGGCTGGTTCCGCTCACGCGGACCGTGCCATCGCGCTGGAGAGTGGAATTGGCGATGCGCTCCATCCCGTCGGAGATCGCGAAGATCGTGGGCAGCTCGCGGGTGGTCTCAAAGCGAAAATAGGTGAAGGTCCCGTCATCCCAGACCTCGATGGGTGTTATTGCCGTCATGTCGTTCCCGCCATAGCGGGTGTTGATGACGCGGTGCGCGGGCACGCGCGCGCCGCGCTCACGGGTCTGATCCGCAGGCACTGTGAAGCGCACCGAATAAAAGGCCGTGTTCCGGGAAGCCGAGGCCACGAAATAATAGGTCCGCCGGTTGGTGAAGACAGTGATATTGGTGCGCGCGCCTGAGCGTTTGGGCTTTATAACAAAGGCCTGTCCTCCAGGGACCGCGTCGAAATCAAAGCTCTGTGTGTCGCCTGCCACGACCGAGACGATTTCCTCGCCGCGCGGCAGTTCCACTGTGGTGACGCGCTCGAGCATCAGGACGAGATTATAGACTTGGCCCTGGACATAGATGGCATCGCGCACGCGGGCATCATGTGGGCCGGCGCGCGGGGTGATCTCAGCGGCCAGCGGGCCCGAGAGGAGCAAAAGGCCAAGGGCTATGGTGGCCGCGCGTTTCATCGGCGCGCGCGCCGGAGCGCCCAATGTCTGGGGTGCAAATCTCATATCAAAATCCTCATTCGAACCGGTCAGAGGTGATGGCGTATTCGCGGACTTTGAAGCCGAAAGGGTTGGCCCAGACATCGGCGATCTCGCGGACCTCCGCGGGCTCGAACTCATAGGCCAATGTCACGGTGAAATTGCCGATCTGATCGCCTTCCTTGGAGCGCAGGCGTTTGCGCAACCGGATCTGGGCGCGGTTTCCCGGGAGAGGGGCGATCGAGATGATCTCGACATCCATGCGGGCAGACCCATAGCGCTCGGGCGGGTAGTTCGGGTTTGCACTGCTCCACAGGCTGCGCATGGTGTTGGCCGCATCCCCCGTAGACCGGCTCATCACCGAGCGCACGCGCTGATCATTGTCGAGCTGGTTGAAGGTCTCCCGGTCGCGCACATACGCAAAGACCATGGCGTCAGCGACGGCTTGCTCTTCATCCAGCGATATCGCGCGTACCTCGGCCCAAGGCACGGCCGCCCCGGTCGATGTGTCGAACGGCACGAGCTGAGGCGTGGGCATCTCATGCTTCATCGCGACAACCATCATGCCGAGCCCCATCACTATGCCAAAGCCTGTGGCGCTCAGTGCGATGATCTGCCAGAGCCGTTCGCGGCGCAGCGCCCCGAAGACCAGCTCTTCGGTAACTGTCTCGCCAATATCCGGGATGGCTTGGGGTTTGCGTCTGAACCCTCTCATGGCTGCACCTGTAGGGGTTGCATGGTCAGGTCAGAGAACGCCTGTTCTTCGGCCTGTTGAGCCGCGGTCGAGACGCCAGCCACACCATCGGCCATGGTCTGTGCGGCCTGCAGCTCCAGCATTTGCAACAGGATGATTCCGATCTCTGCCGTCACCAGCGTATTGTGATCGACGGATTCCTTGATCCCGTCGGTCGTGCCGATCTCGTTCACCATGATTTCGATGCGCCGGACGCTCGTGTTCGAGCGTTCATGCGCGCTTTGTGCTGCCGCACTGGAAACCACCGCCGCGGAGGCCTGCTGGCCCAGTCTTCGTGCACCTGGCAGCTCGGATTGCGACATTTGCTGAACCGTCGCCGATGAAAGGCCCGTGCTGGTCAGAACCTGTTCCACGGACTGGGCCATATTCCCACATCCGCCCGAGAGCGCGCCCATGAGATCGCCTTGCGAGAGGCTGCTGACCACGCCCGTGAGGCTTTCGAAATCCTGCTGCAGCAGGCAGTCAAGATCGCCGCCCATCAGAATCGACATTGGATTCTGACTGGTCAGGATGCCATGGATCTCTTGCAGCTCGGAAAGTTGATCCCCGAGCAACGCGACCTGTTCCAGAAGCGTGTCGAGCTGGTCGGTCTGAATACCGAGATCGTCGAGCATATGCTGAAGCTGCTGGATCTGATTGGTCAGATTTTGTGCGTCAAACGTCGGCACGCCCTGGGCAAGGCCGGGCGTGGGCACCACTGCCATGAACGGTGCTATCGCAAAGCCGAGTGCCAGATTTGCGGCAAGGCAGCTTGTTTTTAACCGCCCGGTCATGCTGGGTCTTGGGCGTGCCGTGGATAAAGGTGAATGGGCTGAGCGCATCTCAGAACTCCTCAAGGGTCAAATCGGCAAAGCGTTGTTCATCGGCCATCTGGGCGATGACCATGAGTTGTGCGGCGCTCAGGGGTTTGGCGCGTGCGGATTGCAAGCGCATCGAGAACACCAGAAGCCGCCCGATCTCGGCGCGCGCATAGGTGTTGAGTGCCTGCGCCTCGGCCCAGTCTGCCCCTTCACCGACTTGGCCGACGATCGCGGCCAGCCGTTCTGCCGCGCGCCGGATATTGGCGTGACCGAGTTCTGCATAGCCGATGGCGGCCATGCCGCGCAGGCCCAGCTCGGCATTGGCCATATGCGCGGCGGAAATCGTGCCAAGCGCGTCTTCGCCGCCAATGAGGCGCAGATATTCGTTGTATTTGTGCGGGATCACCTGGACGTAATTCTGCGTCTCGGCAAAGGGCGGCACACCCCCATATTGCTGCACGCGCCCCAGCCCTGCATTATAGGCGGCCAGCGCCAGGATGATGTCGCCGCCAAGCTGGTCGAGGCGACCGGCCAGGTAACGCCCGCCGCCTTGCACCTGCAAGAGCGGATCCGTGCGATACGCGGGGTTGATGCCGAGATCACTTGCCGTGCCGGGCATGATTTGCGTCAGCCCATAAGCCCCGACAGGGCTCTCGGCGGCCGGGTTGAAGCGGCTTTCCTGCCAGATCAGCGCTTGCAAGAGCGCCCGCCATTGCACCGGCGAGAGCCCGGCGCGGGCCACACCGGGGTGGTAATAGGTGTCGCGGGCACCTTGAATGATGATTTCCTCAATAGTCTGGCGGGCATCGCCAAAAAGCTGGCGTGCCGGCAGGCTGGTCTCGGACTCCGGGTAGACATTGGCCGCCGCGGATTCTGCGGCTTGTCCGGCCTCAAGGCTCTGGATCGTGGCCCCCATGTCTTGGGGCGAGAGCGTGCCGCTTTCAATAATCTGGTCAAGCATGTCCAGCTGTTCGCGCTTGATGTCTTCGATGCTGCCACGCGCGTCGCCCTTGCTGATCTGCACAGCCTGATCCTGCAAGCGCTCGGCAAGCTGGCGGGCATGTTCGACAGCCTGTGCCGGATCAAGGATTGGCACGCCTTGTGCCTGAACGGATGGGGCCGCCCAACCGCCCAGCCCCGCGACAATCACAACCTGCGCAAAAGCTGCGCAGGATTTGGTCTGACTACCCATTGCGTGCAGCCTCGCGGGCCCAGAGCTCCGGAAGCGGTGTGAACTTGCAGCGCGGTTTCCCATCCGCGCGGAAACACTCCGAGCGCACGGGGGCGGCAGGTGTGCTGGCACAGCCTGCCACGACAGATGTGAGGATCAGCAAAAATACGGCAGGTTTCATGTCGCCCGTCTCCAGAATTCAGGGGTGTCGCGGTAATCCGTGCCAACCACGGCCTCACCGGATTTGAGGCCACCGAGCACAGCGAGATAGTCGCCCAGCGGGGCGAGGCCCGCGTCGATGATATGGGCGCCCTGATCATCGCGGATGAGGCCCAGATGCGAGGCAGGCAGCGCGTTCATCATCACATCGAGCTCTTTGTCACTAAGCGCCAGCGGGCCGTAATCGCCGGGCTTGGCGCGGGAATTGGGAAGCAGGATCTGTGTCGGCAGCGCCTGAATGATCGTGCTGCCCACGCGCGATTTGTCGAGTTGCGAGGCGAACTGCGTCATCATCACGACGACCGTGTTCTGTTTGCGCGCGGTGACCAGCCAGTCTTCGAGTTTCATCGCGAAATAGCTGTTGTCGAACGCCTTCCAGGCCTCATCGATCAGCACGATGGTGGGGCGGCGATCCTCGATCTTGCGCTCGATGCGCCGGAAGATGTAGCTCAGCACCGCCATGCGCGCGGTCTCGTTGTCGGCGTCCAGAAGTCCCGTCAAATCGAACCCCACCACATCGCCATCCAATGAAAACGTGTCCTCGGTGCTCGTGCCAAAAACCCAGCCGAAGCGGCCTTTCGGCGCCCATTCCCGCACGCGCTCAGCCAGATCGCCGCCATCATCGACCGAGCGAAACTGGCCTGCGAATTCCGTCCAGTTGCGTAAAGATGGATCACTGGCCTCCGCATTGCGGCGTACGATGGCTTGGACCGCGTGCGTCTGCTGGGGTGTGAGCTGCGCGCCGCGCGATTCCAGCAAGCTGATCAGCGCATCGGTCAGCCATTCGCGCCCCGGTGCATCGGTCTCGACCCAGAGCGGGTTCAGCCCTGTGGCCTCGCCCGCTTTGATCGACTGATAACTGCCCCCGAGCGCGCGCAGGCCCATCTCGAGCCCGTAGCGGTAATCAAAGGCATAGATGCGCGCGCCTGTGCGCCTTGCCTGCGCCATCAGAAACGTCGCCAGCACCGATTTGCCCGAGCCCGAGCGACCGAGGATGATCGTATGCCCGCTGGTGGGTTCAGAGGCGGGGCTGCCTTTCTCATGAAACGAGAACCGATAGGCTGAGCGCTCGGGCGTCGGAAACATCGTGATCGGCGTGTCCCAGGGGGTGCGCGCGCGCGATTTGCCAAGCGGCGTGCGATGCAAGGCGGCCATATCGGCGAAATTGAGATTGGTGATCGTGGCGCGGCGCGCGCGGTAGCTCGCATTGCCGGGGCTCTGGGCAAAATAGCTCGCGCGGGCGGAGTATGTCTCCATCATCAGCTTCACACCGACGGAGGCCGCGATATTGCGGATTTCAGCCGCGATGCTGTCGAGCTTGGTCTCGGACTCGGCAAATGTCGCCACACTCATATGATGATCGCCGAAGATCAGGCGTTCGGAGGCCAGATCATCGGCGGCTTGCACCAGATCGTTTTGCAGCGAGATGGCAGCATCATCGCCTGCGCGCATCATCCGGATCTGGCGCTTGATCCTGTCGCCCATCACGCTTGAGTTCACCGGCGTGAAGCTGTGGGTCACGACCATGTCGATGGGGAGCGCCAGATCATCGAACATGGAGCACCAGGTCTGGCTGGGGTAGTTCTTGACGGTGAAGATCTGCCCGATGCGGTCCTCGCCCGACCCGCCTGTGACCAAGAACTTGTCGCCACAAAACGTGACGCGCCTGTTGGCCACGTCATCGGCGATGGTGGAGGGAAAGCCGCGCGGATAGGTTGGAGCCTCGATCCCCGTGTTCAGCGATTCCAGAAACCCCAGCAGCGCGCCCGAAGAGGCGGTCAAACGCCGCGCTTCCATCTCGGTCAGGCTTTGGGTGAGAAACTCCACCACTTCTTTCAGCCGCGCAATCTGGCGGCGGCTTTGATCGCTCCCCTGCCCCGCGCGGGCTTTGCGCAAGAGCGGCAGGCGCTCGAGCACTGTGGGGCGCTTGACCACGGTGATGGTCAGGGTGCGGTCGCGCAATCCGGCTTGGCCCAAATGCGTTTGCCAGCGCGCGTCCAGCGCCTCGGCAAAACCGCCCGCCTCCATCGGCTTCAGCTCCACCGGCACGCAGGCCGAGACCTTGTGCACATAAAAGGAAAACCCTGCCCCACTTTGCGCGATCACCGCTGCGATAATCGCGCGGGTCTTGTCGAGGGTCGCATCGGGGGCAGTGAAGCTATTTGTGCCACTGACCCGGATGCATTGCATATATTCGCCACCGCGCGTGAGGATCGTGTGATCATCAATGAGTTTGACATATGGCAGATGATGCGCGAGGCGGGCTTCGTCCCCGGCCCAAGCTGGCAGGATGTGCGTGGCGGCCGCGCCTGAACCAAGATCACGGGGCATAGGAATCTCCGTTCCAGATTTTGCGGTTCTTTGTGGGCCGCGTGTGCTCAGACACCACGCGAATGACCTCGACAAAGGCCGGGTCCCATTGCGCAGCCAACCAGAGTGCCGGATAGGCGGCAGCCGCGAGGGCAAATGCCCAAAGCGACTGCGACCAGATGAGTGCGAGCACTGACCCAAAAATCCAGAGCACCGCATAGAGGATGGGCAGGCCCAGCATTTGCGGTGGCCGCACGAGGCCCAGAAACAAGGTGGAGCGCTCACACATCATCCGCGCCCGTCACGTCTGCCAGATCGCGCTGACGATGGTCGCGGCACTGGCCACGATGGCGATGGCGATCACCACGAACATCGCCTGGCGGAAATCGATGATCCCGAAAAACCACGACAGCCCAATGCCGACCACGGCCAATGTGGCAATCGCGATGCCCAGAGGGCCCGTGATCGTGTCGATGATGCCTTGCAACAGGTTGGTGACAGGATCGAGATCGATCGATTGCGCGAGCGCGGGGCCTGCGGCCAGCATCAGGGCGATGATGCCGAGGCTTGCGGCAATGGCCCAGGGCCGGATGGTCGGTGTCTTGGTCATAGTGTCTCTCCTTGGAGGCGGTCAAAAACAGCCATGACCTTGCGGACATGACCAATGGTCTCAGGGTAAGGGGGGATGCCGTCATGGCGGATCACGGCGCCAGCGCCAGCATTGTAGGCCGCGAATGCCAGCTCAGGACTTCCGAATTGCCCCAGCCGCATCAGCAGATAGCGTGCAGAGCCGTCGAGGTTCTGCGCCATGTCATGGGGATTGACGCCAAGGCTGCGGGCCGTGTCGGGCATCAACTGCCCCAGCCCTATGGCACCTGCATGCGAGAGGGCGTTCGGGTTATAGGCGCTCTCGATCTCGATATTCGATTGGAATAGCGCCAACCAGTCCGACGCGCTAAGGCCAGTAGCGCGCAAGGCCCCGTGGCCTGCATAGCGCGCGGCGGTCTCGGCAATCAGCGCGAGGATTTCTGGGCCCACGCGCGGTGCGGCCCGTGCTGCTGTGCCCTCTACGCGCGGCCTTTCGGACCGCTCGGGCACAAGTGCGGCCTCGCGCAGGGGCGCGATCAGCTCGCCGCCTGAATAATGCTTGGCAAAGCTGCGCGTGGTCTGGGACGGGCCAAAGCTGCCATCGTCTCCAAAGCGCAGGATCAGCCCGTCGCTGGCCAGCGCCGGGGTGGCGAGGGTTAGCGTCAAGATTGCGGTCAAGACCACAGACATGATCTCTGGCCGGATCACGGTCGGGACCGCTGTCCCGGGACAAGCATTTAAGCGCACCAAAAAATTCACACTCCACAACCTGCAGATCGCAGGGGCAAAGCCGCGCATGATCCTGATGCTGATCCAGATCCCTGCGCCGCGATCGGCACAGCCGCTCTCCTGCCGCGCAACAGGGATTGCGCGGCCTTGGATCGAGGGGTGTTTCGCGTGACGTGCACCCGAAATCACCCGCCCTTTGACGACAGATTGTCTGAACAGCCCCTCAAGGATCGCGGGGCTCATAAATTTAAAAACACACCCTTGGGTTGAACCCTTTGAGATGCAATTCGGGCAGCATGCAGACAGGCGAAACCCGCACTGTCACGGCAGCACTGCAGTCTGATTATCGATGTATTCTAATACCTTATACCCTCTTTTGCACTTGCAGAAAAATCGCGCCTCCGACATAGGCGGGCGGGCATTCGATGCACGCTGTAGTCGATGAGATGATTTCTTCAATCCGCTATCAGTTGTGTTGGCGCGCTGTTTAGACACCCATTTCTTGAGGGGCAACCCGGAAAATACAACCATGAGAAGATTTCTGTTTACCTTGTATTCTGGCCTGTTTCGCAGGGCTTCCGCACTAATGCAGCTGCAGCATTTCGCAGGCTTGGCGGGCACGCGGGACGCGGCTGTGATGGCGCTTCACAGGCGCGTCCCGCGCCGGTTTTGCGCCCGCGACTCACCCCCGAATCAGGTCCACCGTGACGGTTTAGGGCGCGGGAGATTCGCGCCTTGCGTGTGGATCTGGCCGAGGCGGTCGGTCATCCGCGCAGGTTTTGGACTGGTGATGCTTTGCGCGGGCACCTCCGCGCCCCAGGCCCAGAGCGATGCGGGGTTCTGTCTCCCGCTGACCCCGCCGCTCTTGCCGAGCGACGCCCGGCTGATGCGGGAATTCGCGGACCTCCTGCGCGACGAGTTCGAGCACTACCTTTCGGAGGTGACGGGGTATTTCCGCTGCCTTGATGACGAACGCGCCCGCGCCTGGCGCGAGGCGGCCGAGGTCACAGCGCAATATGGCGCGTTTCTCGAGACCCTGCGCGCGGCACCGCCATGAGGACAGCCCGCACATTCTTCGCAACGCCAGGCCTCATGCGCCCGGCACTTTCGTCACACTCACACCCAAGAACAGGAAGACTGATCATGTTCACATCGCGCGCGGCGACCCTGCTGTTTGCACTCACGGCCACCGCACTCCCGGCGCCCAAGGCGCAGGCCTATCCGATCGATTGTGCGATCCTTCTTTGCCTTGCGGGCGGGTTTCCTGCGAGCGCGGAATGCATGGCCGCGAAAGCCACGATGATCCGGCGCATCACACCCTGGCCGGTCACACCGCCTTTGCAGCTTTGGAACTGCCCGCTTGGTTTGCCCGCTGGCTTTGTGCCTGCCCCGGGCAGTCCGGAAATCCGCCTTGGCCCGGACGGGTTGACCGATGAAGTGCGCGGCTACCGCGATGCGATCGAGATCTATCATATCCGCACATCACCGCCCATGAGCAGTGATGATCCGCCGAACTCCTGGCGCGATCACACGCAGCGCGGCGTCTATCTGGAAGATGGCAGTCATCGCTGGGTCAGTGCCAGTTTGCGTCATGGGCCGGAATGGCTGGCCGGGTCTGATCGCATCCGGCGTGTGCCGATCCAGGTCTGCGCACGCGAGACCGATAATGGCTGCTGGGAATGGCGCGTCTCGCATTATGAGAACTGGCCCGGTGGCGGGTTCAGGGGCGGATACGGGCGCGTGGTCGCCATCCGCTATGAGGACCATGAAGGCCGCAAGCATACCGAGTTCGTGAATTACTAAGCCCCGCAAGCCTGCGCGCATCCCCTGCGCGGGTCCGACACGCCCCACGAGAAAAGGCACCACCCCACCACAAAAGTAAAACCCCCGCAGGAAACCTACGGGGGAGATACAGGCTCAACAAAATCCAAGGTGCCTGCCTTGGAAAGCGCAACAAAACCGGCGCCTTGTTAGTCTGACATCTCCTCAACCGCAAGTGGAAAAACGCATCTTGTGCGCATGATCCCGCGCGGCCGGTTTCTTGCTCTCATCAGAAGCAAGACCCATGACCAACACCCCAAAGCCGCTCAAACCTTCATCCGCAAGTTTCCGCACCTATCTCGAGGAGGTCGTGCGCCCGCTGCTCGCCTCCCATGTCAGCCGCGCACAGGTCTCGGTCCTGATCGACCTCCTGGGGTTTCTCGAGCAGCAGCGCTATGATTTCTCGGCCGGGCGCGCGTTTCAGACGCGGCCCTTGGCGAATGCAGCGATTGCCGAGCGCTTCAGCGTCACTGTGCGCTCGATCCGGCGCTGGTTGGCTGATCTCGAAGCCCTCGGCCTCATCGCCCGCGAATACCGCAAGAACCCGCATCATCGTTACAAGAACCTGCTCAACCGCGTCAGGTTCTCGGGCTTCTGCGGCTGGTTCAAGCGCAAGCTGCAAGCTACCCCGGACAGCCCCTGTCCGCCCAAGAAGAAAGATTTCCAAGATAAATCAATTACCCCTAAAAATCATCAAGATCAGAAGAGTGCCCCGCCATTTCCGGCCTCTGGCACCATCACCTATGACACCTTCTGGGCCGATCTAGCCCGTACCCACCTCCCCAGCGGGAGATCGCGGCCCTGCATGAACAGGATTGCCGAGAAATTCAGGGGCAATCTCGCCGGGAGTGGGCAAAACTTGGGGGTCATGCTGCTATCTTGTGGAATGAGACTGAGAGCCTACCGTCTAGGACGGCTGCTCTTGTGACTGCGACTTGGTGAGCGCCTTTGGGGGACCATCGCATACGTCGGCGTTTTCCCATGCGGGTGTTGCCGATGTCGTCCACACAACCCTCTGCCCGCGACGAGGAAATCGGAAAACCGTTTCGGTGTCGCCAGCCATAATCGGTCAGGTTGCCCATGTTGTTCGCAAGATATGTGTAGAGTTCCCTGCAACGCGCCTGCACTCGCGCGGTTGCATCACGCACCGCAAGGTCATCTTTTGAAAGTCGCGAGCAGTCGACCATGAGGCATTGAATAAGCGTGCCGGCTGTCTGGATCTTCCCGTGCCACAAATTCCACCGTAGCGTTTCCGCCGGGCGCTGGAAGAGCTCCGATATCCCAGGGAAGTTCTCGGCCTGCAGCAGACCCTTCACGGCGTTCTCGACATGCTGGACGCGCATCGAGATATGCCACCAGTCCAGAATGTGGCGCACAGATCCCTGAACCGCGCGGTGGACCAGATTTGGCAGAGCTGGCTCACCGTCGGATATCACAGTCACTGGGCGCCGACCGTCCCAGCCCTGCGAAATCAGAGCCTGACGGAGTTGCTTGGCCGGAGAGCGCGGCGCCTGCTGAACCAGACCGAAGCGACGGCTCATATTGGGACTTTCGATCTTACCCACCACGACATCAAGGTGACGGCGTTGGTATTCTGGCCGACACCGGATGTGGGCACCGTCAAGAAATACGGTCAGTGGTGGCGATGTCGCATCTTCATCGACGGCGCGTTCTGCTCGGTCGATGCCACTGATATCCTGGGCGATCTTGCCCAAGCGATTACGCACCGTTGTATTCATCTGCCTCGCACAGGGTAGAAACGTCTCCATGATACGAGCGGCTTCCCGAAACGAATGTCGCGCCCCAAGCTCGGCCTGAAGGCGCTGCAGTTCCGGGGTTGATCGATCTGGAAAAACATGTGCGAGCGGCGAAAACGGACCGCCCAAGACGACTTTAGATTTGGCGTTACAGGCACAGCGGCGCATGCGTGGTGCCTTGATGCGGAACCGCCCGAACAGCGTGTCGACAACCCTTGGTCGATAATCATGGATGGCTCTGACTTTGTTGCAGTCGGGGCAGATCCTGCTCACTTCCGATATTTCCTCGATCTGATCGCGCAGGACGGCTTCCTGAATTCCACAAAGCAAGCTTTGGGAATCCTTCATCATGAGGCCGAAGTTCTCTGGCCCGACCTGCCGAGCCGGGCGAGAGATGCTGTCCAGGCGATGGGATCGTTTCGTCCCGTTTTCGAAAGTCGTCTCGACAATAATCCGTACATCCATGGCGGTCTTCCTATTTGAACAACCGCTTCATCATAGCAGCCAACCCCCAAGTTTTGCCCACTCCCGTCGCGTTGCCCTTAAATCTGAGACGAGGCGCTTTCGGCATCGAGTTTTGCCCTTAATTGCGAGATTCAGCTGTCGTGGGGCCTTTGCTTCTCGCGCGCCTTTGTGCAATGTGACCAACTGCGGCAAGCAGACGTGGCACCGCAGCCCTACGCTCCTCCTCAGCACCGAAGGCAACCGAGTCTTCGCCATCATTTTCCATCGACATTTGCCGCACAAGTCTTTGACCCCTGTCTCAGGTTTAAGGGCAAAAATATCGGAAGTAAGGGCAAAATCTCATATTTAAGGGCAAAGCACTGCCGTTGATTTCCTTGAATTTCCCATCTCACAATTAAGGGCTACGCGACACCGCTCTCGGCCACGATGCCCGCCTGTCGATCTTTCGCCTGTTGGTGAAGGCAGGGGATGACGGGTTGCGGGTCAGCGATATCGGCGAGCATCTGGGGCTCGCGCCCTCGACGCTGGCGCATCATCTGTCGACGCTCGTCGATGCCGGGCTTGTGGTGCAGGACAAACAGGGCCGCGAAGTGTTCAACCGGGTCGATTTTCCGACGATGCACAAGCTCGTCGGCTTTCTGACCTCCGAGTGTTGCGCCGGTGTTTCGGTCCGCTCGTCGGAGGATGCGGCGTAAGACCTGTGCAACCTTTTTCTTGCTCTAAAACAACTGCAATTCCGGAGATTTGGTGATGACTGACACAACCCTTCCGACACCGGGCCTCCGGTCCGCGCTGCGCCATCTCTGGCAGGACCAGCGTGTCTGGCTCGCCTCGGCGCTGATCCTTGCGGCGCTGGCGGTGTTCGATGCGCCACAGGCCGCCGAAAGCGCGGGGTTCGCAGCAAACGCGCTGCTGAACACCGCGCCCTTCCTGATCCTGTCGATCGCGATTGCCGCCTGGGCGAACGCGACCGGCGCCGACAACCTGATCGCCAAGGCCTTCACCGGCGCGCCGGTCCTGATGATCGGGCTGGGCGCGCTGGCGGGCGGCATCTCGCCCTTCTGCTCCTGCGGGGTGATCCCGCTGATCGCCGCGCTTCTGGCCATGGGGGTGCCGCTCTCGGCCGTCATGGCCTTCTGGCTCGCCTCGCCGATCATGGACCCGTCGATGTTCGTGCTGACGGCAGGCATGCTCGACCTCGAATTCGCCGTGGCCAAGACACTGGCCGCCATCGGGTTGGGCATCTTCGGCGGCACGGTGGTGCACCTGATGATGAAGGGCGGCGCCTTCGCCGATCCGCTGCGCGAGGGCATCGGCAATGGCGGCTGCGGCGGCGCGAAGATCCGCACGCCGAAGCCGGTGGTCTGGCGCTTCTGGACCGATCCGGCGCGCCGCGCCAAGTTCGGCAAAACCGCGCTGAACACGACGCTCTTCCTCGCGAAGTGGCTGACGCTGGCCTTCATCCTCGAAAGCCTGATGCTGGCCTGGATCCCGGCCGAGACGGTGACCGCCGCACTCGGGGGCGAGGGGCTGCTGCCCATCGTGACCGCGACGCTGGTGGGCGTGCCGGCCTACCTGAACGGCTATGCGGCACTGCCGCTGGTGGGCGGGCTGATCGAGCAGGGCATGGCGCCGGGCGCAGGCATGGCCTTCCTCGTCGCCGGTGGCGTGACCTCGATCCCCGCGGCCATGGCGGTCTGGGCGCTGGCGCGTCCGCAGGTCTTCGCGCTCTATATCGGGCTGTCGCTGACCGGCGCTTTCGCCTCGGGCCTGCTGTTCCAGCTCTGGACGCAGGTGGCATGAGCAACAGCGGCGAGGCTCAGCGTCTCGCCGCTCCTTTGGTGATCGAACCGCCATCATGATCCCAAGACTGTCTCCGGAGCGGCGCGGACTGATCGTCGCCGCCCTCGGATCGTCCCTCACCGTCAGCTGGGCGTCCAGCTACTACATCCCGGCGGTTCTGGCCGTGCCCATGGCCGAAGACCTCGGCCTGTCGCCGGTCTGGGTCTTCGGCGCATTCTCCATGGCGATGGTGGTGTCCGCCATGTTCGGGCCATGGGCCGGGGCGCGGATCGACGGTTTCGGCGGCCGGGGCGTGCTGATGGCGTCCAACATCGTCTTTGCAGCGGGGCTGGCGCTGCTGGCGGCGGCCCCGTCGCCAGTGGTGATGTTCGCAGGCTGGGCGGTGATCGGGCTCGGCATGGGGATCGGGCTCTATGAGGCCGGTTTTGCCACGCTGGCAGGCATCTATGGCAAGGACGCGCGTGGACCGATCACCGGCATCACCCTGATCGCCGGGTTCGCGAGCACGGTAGGCTGGCCACTTTCTGGGTTGATGCTGGCGACCTGGGGCTGGCGGGAAGCCTGCATCGGCTGGGCGCTGATCCATCTGGTCGTCGCCCTGCCGCTGAACGCCTGGCTGCCGAAAGGCACCGAGACCGCAGCCGCGCCAAGCGCACCGGTGGAGGACGGGCCACCGCCGTCGCGCCTGGCAGTCTGGCTTCTGGCCTTCGTCTTCGCGGCCACCTGGTTCAACTCGACCGCCATGGCCGCGCATTTGCCGGGCCTGCTGCAAGCCGCCGGAGCCAGTACGGCTGTCGCCATCGCGGCAGGCGCTCTGATTGGCCCGGCCCAAGTCGCGGCCCGCGTGCTGGAGTTCGGGCTGTTGCGCCGGTTCCACCCGCTTGTCTCGACCCGCATGGCCGCTGCGGCCCATCCTGTCGCCGCGGTCGCGCTGGTGACCTTCGGAGGCCCCGCAGCCTACGCCTTCGCGCTCCTGCACGGGGCGGGAAACGGCATCCTCACAATCGCCAAGGGCACGCTGCCGCTGGCACTGTTTGGCCCGGCGGGATACGGGCGGCGGATCGGTTGGCTCAACGCTCCGGCGCGCATTCTGCAGGCGGCGGCCCCCCTTATCTTCGGCGCGGCGCTCACGGCATGGGGCCTTTCCGCCATCTGGCTGACCGCAGGCATCGGCGTCGCTTCGTTCATTGCACTGCTTTTCCTGAGGCGAAGCTGATTTCTAGTCAGGGCACCATGTCTGCAAGATTTCCAAAGCCTTGCGCCTTGGCCTCTCAGTCCGTGGGCCATTGTGGCGACCGAGAACAACAAAGGCGGCCAGATGCGTGTCGGCAGACAGGTGAAAGGCCTCTCGCAGTGCCGTTGAGCGCATCCGTTTGCCGCTCAATGGCTTGGCATGCAGTTCGAGCGACAACGCAGCCAGCAGCAGGTTCTGCAACCCCGCCCCGACGCTGATCCATTGCTCCTCGACCGGAATGACGGGGTGGTCTGGCGTAATCCTGGCCAAAACGGCGATCAGACAGGGGCCCACCAGCGCTCGATCCCGCGCAGATTGCAGTGTCGCAGCATCGATCGCTGGATCGGCTTCCAGCGCAGCCGTCGCAAAAACCTCGGCCAAGGCAGCCCGCTGACAGGAAGGGACATGAACGAGGTGCAAGGGGCACAGACCACCATGATCGGGCGCTGCGGCTGCAGCGGTCGCCAAGACCGCAAGTTCCGCGGGCGTCAGGTCTGGTCCTGACAAATGCCGGGGCCCAACGGACCTTCGTGACAGGATGTGCTCCAGTATATCCGTCATTCGCACAAAGGCTCGACTGTCAACGACTGGCCCGGTTTGACCATGTCGATTTCCGCAGGGATGACGGCGATCCCCATAGCCATCGCACTGGGCGACATCGAGGCCGAGGCGCCCTGCCCAAGCCTTGTCAAGACCGGCCGACCGAAGGTGTCCCGGCAATCCCACCTGACGGGCACATATTCCCGCCGACCGGTCGCCCGGGCATAGGTGAAGCCTGCGACGGCAGGCAGCCAGGTGTCGGGCTCTTCCATCAGCCCCGCTGCGCGCCGCAGGGCAGGCTTTGCGATCTGGGAAAAGGTGATTGCGGCCGCATAGGGATTGCCCGGCAACCCAAAATAGAGCGCTCGCCCAAGGCGGCCCACAGTCAATGGCTTGCCGGGGCGGATCGCGACCTTGAGGACATCAAGTTCAGCCGCCTCGAGACGTAACGCGTCGAGGATGTGATCTTCTTCGCCCGCCGAGACGCCACCCGATGAAATCACCACATCATGGGACTGTGCGGCATGTCGGATCGCCGTTCGGATGCTGGCGGCATCGTCCGGTACGATGCCGAGATCGGTCAGGTGGACCCAAGGAAAACGCGACAGGGTTGCCCGCAAAAACACCCGGTTGGAGTTGTAAATTTGCCCAGGTCCAAGGGTGCTGCCCGGCTCGGAAAGCTCATCGCCAGTGGATAGGATAGCCACGCGCACACGCGGGCGCACGGCGAGCGAGGCGACGCCGCAGCCAGCGAGCAGCGCCAGACGCGGCGGGGTCAGTGCCAGACCGGCGGCCAAAGCCTGCGCGCCCTGCGCCACATCCTCACCCAGGCGGCGGATGTTCAGCCCGGGGCGCGGGCGCTCTGTCAGCGATATCCTGTCGGAGGTCCGCGTGACCTGTTCCTGCATCACGACCGCATCGGCCCCGAAAGGCACAGGAGCCCCGGTGAAGATCCGGGCCACCGTGCCCGGCGCAAGAGACAGGGCGCGGGCATCACCTGCTGCGATGCGGGCGGACACGGGCAGGTGCCATGGGCCGTCGCCGGTCAGATCCGACAGGCGCAGGGCATAACCATCCATCGCGGAATTGTCGAAGGGCGGCAACGCATGAGCCACCGTGATCGGGATGGCCGTCACGCGACCGACCGCCTGATCTATCGGCAGCACGTCTTGCCCGGCAACCGGACAGGCGGCGGCGATGGCACGAAGGCGGGCAGCATCGACCGACAGGGTCGGCCCGGATTTGCCCGTCGAACAGGCGGCAAGACTGGACATGGCTTTCCCCCCTCCCAAGGAAAAAGGCCCGCCCCCGATATCGGGAGCGGGCCGCAATCATTGGATCAGAGCATGATCTCGTGCGACTTGAACGAGATGCCCCGGGTCTGGGCCGTCGCATCCGAGATCTTGCGGATATCGCCCCAGCAGTGCTTGTAATCCGGCAGCACCAACTCGTTCACGCCCGGGTTCACCACGTTGCCCTGGCTGCCCGCGGGCGAGCCAAAGACCATCGCCACCGTGTTCCGCTTCAGCGTCGGCATCGGATAGGCCATACCCTGCGTCACGCCGTTGTCGTTGATGATCTCGAGCAGGTCGCCGGGGTTCAGGCCCAGTTCGACCATGTCATCGGGATGCATCTCGACGAAGGGATGCGGGTAGCGGTCCTGGACGAAGTCGTTGTCCTGGTCGAGGAATTGGTTCTGCCAGAAGATGTTGGCGCGGACGTTGTTGATCCAGAACCGGTGCGCAGCCTGTTCCCGGGCCTTGCCCGGGGCCTGCCAGCCACGCCAGCCCGCAGCACAGAACAGCGCCTTGCCATCCTCTCGCCCATGCCGGGTGAACACGCCGTCGGTATACAAACGCGTGGTGCCGACGAGCTGGCCGTTTTCGTAGCCCACGACCGGTTCTTGCACGCCGTTGTTGCCAGCGGCGCGCAGACGCTCGTAGGTCACCGCCGTATGGGCTCGGCCATAGCCGTCCATGAAGGCGTCTTCCTCAGTCTCCCAGTCGTAGCCCTGGAATTGGTCGGCATAGGCATCCTCGCCCATCTCGCGGAGAACGCGCTCCATGGCTTGGGCCATCTTCGCGGCGATCAGCGCATCGGGGAGCGAATTGCCGAACGGGTCCATATATTTCTCGGACAGCCGCAAGCGTCGCTCGCCATTCATCGAGGTGAGGTTCATCTCGTTGGCTTCGCATGCCGGCAAAATCACATGGGCGTTCTGGCCGATCTGACTGTGGATGATGTCCACATCCACCACGAAGAGGCCACCGGCATTGATCGCCGACACAATTGCATCGACCACCTGTTCCCGGGTTCCGCCCGCGGCCATGTCGATCGCATCCTTGACCATGTCGGACCGGCGCTTGTGCACGCGCTTGTATTCGGATGCGTTCAGCGTCGTCTTGTAGTGGTCGCAAGCCCAGATGTGGTGCACGCCGCCCAGACCCCGGATCAGGAACTGGTCGACATATTCCGCCGGTCGTCCAACATGGCCTTCGGCCGGGCGGAAATATCCCTCTTGGTGACCGCCAAGTCGGCAGGCACCACCACCTTCGCGGCCAATGTTACCGGTTGCCAGCGCGATGTTCACCAGCGCGCCGATCGTGCGGTAATTGTCGTTGCCCCAGATGATGCCCTTCTCGTAGCAGGTCACGCATTTGCGGCGGCTGCCGTCATCATGAGGTTGGGCAATCCATTCGGCCGCCTTCTGGATGTCGGCGGCTTGAACGCCACAGATTTCCGCTGCCTCGGCCAGCGAAGTCCGGCATGTCTGCATCGCGTAGTCGAGGCTGCCAAGGCCTGCGGGATGCGCCTCGTCTTGCGCCACGGCTTCGCCACCCTGGAACGTCGAGTTGGCGATGAACTCCGCATCGACCCAGCCTTGATCCACGATATGGGTCAGCAGAGCGTTGAACAGCACCATGTCCGTGCCTTCCGCAATCGCGAGGTGCAGGACGTTCTCGGGGCCAGCATACTGTTCCGAGGACGCGATGGTCAGCGTGCGACGCGGATCGACGACGATCATCTTCGCGCCGGACTGCAGACCTTTGACCATGTGGTTCAAGTAAAGATTGGTCTGGGTCTCCATCGAGTTCGCACCGACCATGAAGATCGTGTCGGTCAGCTCGTAGTCCTCGTAAGCGTAGTTCAACTCGTCCACGCCCATGTCCCGCGAGGAATGGACCTCGGAATTATAGGCGGGGCGGTTGTGGATGCGGCAGTTCTTGATCTTCATGCTCTCGAAATAGAGCTTTCCGGTGCCCCAGGTGTTTTCATAGCCCCCCGCAGAGCCACCGTGGTCGAACATCGACACCACGATGTCGTCCTCAGACCTTTCCACCGCGACCTTCGCCGTCACCCGTGCCACGAGGTCGAGGGCATCGTCCCAGGACGTGGGTTGCCAGACACCGTTGCGCCAGACCAGCGGATCACTGAGGCGCTGCTGTTGCGTTCCGGTCACCCGAGACGGCCGGTTTTCCGCCATGCGCGCGCCCCGGATCGAACCCAAACCCGAGTTCACCACGCAGTTCGCGTCGGGTTTCACCACCAGATGCACGTCGCGCCCGTTCTGACGGACGACGTTGTACATAGAGGGGGCATACCAAGCCTCCGTTTCCATGAACTGCTGTTCACTCAGGTCGACGCCAAATTTGTTCTGGTTCGGGGCCGTGCCGCCTTGGCGGTTCATCGGCCAAGTGTAGGCTTTGTAGCCACATCCGACGATGCAGTAGTGGCAGGTCACGTTGAACTCGTCTGCGTCTGCGGGGATGATCGGCAGACGGTCGATCTGTCTCTTGTAAGCCATTGATCTCTCTCCCTTATGCCAGAACGTTCGACAGGCGGCCGTAAATCAGCTCGCCCACGCCTTCGGCGTAGATGTCGCCCTGGCCATCCACCCGTAGCAGGAACTGGGCGAGGTTGCTGGTCGCATGACCCCAGATCTGCTGACCGCCGGATTCGCAATCGAAGCGGGAATGGTGGCCGGGGCAGTTGAGCGTCTTGTCGTCCGCCGAGTAGCTCATCAGCCAGCCCTTGTGCGGGCAGAGAACTGAAAACGCCACGATATCGCCATCGGGCCCGACCCCGCCTTCTACGGCCTGACCGAGCTTTAGCAACACACCCGGGCTGTCGGCATCGGGATAGGCAACATCAAGCGGTTCATTCACCACGAGGTCAGCGACGTTGGCCAGGCGGTTCGCCGGATAATCGACGCGGGCCAGTGCCTGCGCCTTGGCCTGCTCCGGTGTCATCACAGTGGCTGCAACGGCGCCCGCCGTCGCCATCACGCCGCCTCTCAGAAACTGTCGACGTCCTGCGTCGACCAACTTGTTGCACTTCATTGGCTGGACTCCTCCCTGGCTCATCAAGTGTTGGATGATTGCCATCAGCCTAACGCGTGCTTTCAGTGCGCGCGACGGCACAGGGAGGCATGCCGCGCTGCGGCTATCCCATGATTTTAAATTGGAAAATTCGATGTTCGGAAATCCGAACACACGCAACGGGATCTATCAGGATCCCGACAGCCCAAGTTTCTGCATCTTCTCCCAAAGCGTCGTGCGGGCGATCCGCAAGAGCTTTGCCGCCTCGCCAATCTGGCCATCCGTTCGGTCGAGGGCGGCAATGATCTGTGCCTTCTCTGCTGCTTCACGGGCTTGGGCCAAGGACATCATCTCGTCCGGCCCTGCAAGCCGTTCGGGAAAGAGATCCGAAGGCTGCAAGAGCGGCCCTGTCGCCATGGCCAGCCCGCGCAGCAATCTTGCCCGCAGATCCCGGCCGCCACCCGGCCAGTCATGGCTGCGCACGGCCTCTTCGCAAAGCGCACCGATGCCGACCAACCCCGGTGCATGGCGAGGCGCCAGCTTGCGAAAAAGCTGCTGCAGCAGCCAGACGGCATCCTCGGGGCGAGTGCCGAGCGGGGGTATCGGGATTTCGATCCGCGCCAATCTGTAGAACAATTCCGAATTGAAACTGCCCTGCTCGATCAGCCCCTCAAGGTCGTTGCCACAGGCCGCTATGAGCCTGCCGTCGAAATCTTGATCCAGCCGTTTCAACAGGCGCGTCTGGACCTGTACGGGCATCTTACTGACGGCGTTGATGAACAGGGTTCCTTCACCCACGGCATCGAACCCGCTGGCGGGGCCGAACAATGCCGCCTCGGAGTGGGTCTCGCGGGCGAGATTTACGGAGACAAAGGGGGCCGCGGACCGGTCCGACAGGTCATGGATACGTCGGGCGACCAGGTCCTTGCCGGTTCCGGGACCGCCTCGGATCAGCGCAGGTTGGCTTTCCGTTGCAGCCTTGGCGATCAGCGCTTCGACCCGGCGTGCTGCGACCGAGACCCCCATCACGGGCGGAAAGTCATCGTCCCGAAAAGGTTTTTCGCGGTTTTCGACGAGCAGGCTCAGTCGTTCGAGGAAGACTGACATTTCGAACGGCTTTGTCACATAATCAGCCGCGCCCGATTTGATCAGCCGGACCGCCTGACCGATGCCACCTTGCCCGGTGATGAAGAGGAAGGGCGGCGGCGCGCCGGTGCGCAGCAGCGTCGAGAACAACTCTTCCCCCGACCCGTCCGGCAGGCCAATATCGCAGATCACTGCGTCGATCGGCTTCTTGGGGGTGCGGATCGCACCGAGGGCACGCACCATCTGCTTCAACCACAGAACCTCGGCGCCCTCCAGTTCCAGCCGTTGCAGCAGCGAACCGCCCATGATCTCGTCGTCCTCGACAAGAACGATGTATCTATCCTTCAGCATCGTGCGCCTCCCATGATGTCGGCAGGCTGACAGCGATGCGCGTTTCGCCGTTTTCATGCACATGATTGATAGCGCCACCCAGATTTCTTGCGAGGTCGCGGACCAGGCGCAACCCGACGCCGCCTCCGGGCGACAGGGGGCCGTCATCAAGCAGACGGTCCAACGCGGGTTTCGGCATGGCGGGCCCGGTATTCGTAACCTGGAGGATCAGGGTGCCGCCCTTTGCACAAGCGATCAGCCCGACGCGCCCGGATTGGCCAGCCGCCGCGCAGGCGTTCAAGAGCAGGTTGAGCGCGATCTGTCGCACGGGTCCTGCGGGGACGCAGCACCCTGTGACCGCCGATGGGTCGACGGACCACTCAAGGTCCAAGGCAAGCCGCGACACCTCGGGCTGGATAAGCAGCTTGATGTCCTCGAAATCATCGGGGGTCAGCATACGGGTTTCGGGGTCCATGCGGTTCTGGTCGAGCGTCGCCCGCGTGACATCCCGCAAATGGCGCAAGCCGCGGTCGAGCAGGTCCGCTGATTGTCGCACCACCTCGGGACGGTCGGCAAAGCTGCGGATCGTGTCCGTCGCATTCAGAAGCCCGCCCAGCGGGTTGTTGATCTCGTGCGCCAGTGATGATGACAGACGGCCAAGCGCGACGAACCGTTCGCGTTCTGCAAGGCGCCTTTCTGCCTCAGCTTTGGCCGCCACTGCGCCAACCATCGAATTGTAGGTGCGCGCCAGCCTTGAGATTTCGCCATCGCCCTGCGGGATGTCAGAGGCCGGGATGGGATGCGGCTCGCCTTGCGTCTCGGTCATCTGGCGGGCCAGCGTCGTGACGGGCTTGAGCATCCATCGTATCGCCAGAAAGCCGACTGTCGACAAAAGGCCGATGGCAATAGCATTACCCATGATCAGAAAGAGCAAGGCCTGTCGGCGCTCTGACAATAGGTCGGAGACATCCAGTTCGGTTGCGATCTGCCCCACCGTGCGCCCCTGATAGGTCAATGGCGCGAGAAGGCTGACAACAGGTGAGGCACCATCTACCGACAGGTTATCCAGCGCCACCGCATCACCGGCAAGCGCTGCGATATCGCTGTCCATCGGAACGCGCCGGGGGTCGGTCGCCGCCAGCACCCGTCCGCGCTCATCTGCAACGGCAGTCAGGACCATTCGGCGCCCCTCACCAGCCTGTGCGGCCCGGTCGAGCGTATCGTAGACCTCCCAGATGTCATGCCGCAGCACCAAGGGCCCGAGGGCGACCGACAACCCCTCGACATGCATCCGCGCCAGTTCCTGAATCCGTGCGTCCTGAACCTGCGCCAGCGACCGCAATACCTGTTGCGAGGCCACTGTGCCCACAAGAACCATCATTGCCGCTGCAAGAAGCGGCAACTTGATGGAGAGGGGGATGGGGGCAAGCCACTTCATGCTTCAGGGCTCCAGATCGGCCATGCGGTCCGCGATGCCGTCGAACAGGCCGACTGTCGCGAGCTGGAACCCGTCGAGTAGGAGTGATGTGAGCGCAACTCTGCCTTCCTCTGTCTCGGAGAGGCTCATCAACGCAGTCTGAAGGGCCCGAACCGGTTCCAAGCCTAGGCTGTCGCGCCGCGCGCAGACCGGAGGAAAGCCTAGCCATTCCGACCGGGCGATCACCCGCGTCCGCGACGTGAGTTCTGGCTCGATCACCGAGAGCGCTTCCCAGACATAGCCATCTACGCTGCCCGACCGCACCAAGCCATCTGCAACGGCGCGCACCACGTTGCGATGGCCGAACGTGAAGATGGACCGGCTGAAAAAGCTATCGACCTGCTCTCCCAACCGATGGAGATCGGTCGCGGTCACAAGGTAGCCAGAGTTCGAATCCGGGTCGGAAAATGCGTGCGTGCCACCGCGCAGGTCGGTCAGGTTTGCTGCCTCGTCCTCTGTCCCGACAATGAGATAAGACTGATACCTTGGGCCACCGCGCCACACAGGCACGGCGACAAGATCCAGCAGATCGGCGTGTTGCAGATAGGGATAGCCGCAAAGCCATGCCGCATCGACACTGCGCTCCAGCAAGAGACCGGTGATTTCTTGATAGGTTCGCCGCTGAACCAGTTCGATCTCGCGCCCCATCCCGCGCGACAAAGCGCGCCGCAGGCCGTCAATGATGGCTGCATCATTGTCGAGAAAGACCGGGGTCAGTCCAAGGCGAAAGACAGGCTGCGCCGATGCATGACCAGCGATGACGGCAGCAAGGCCCGCTCCGACGAAAGTGCGTCGACCGATTGAATACTCCATGGTCTCAGGCCCCTCCCCTGGCCGGGAACCAGGTCGCTGCTGCCAATCACAGACCGGATTGATTGACCCGCGCCGACAGTTGAGCCGCGCTTTCGCGGCGTTCGGAATAGCGATCCACAAGGTAGTCCGCACTGTCACGGGTCAGAAGCGTGAATTTCACAAGCTCCTCCATCACATCGACGATGCGGTCGTAATAAGCTGACGGTTTCATGCGGCCAGCTTCGTCGAACTCAAGGAATGCCTTTGCGACCGAGGATTGGTTGGGAATGGTCAGCATTCGCATCCAGCGCCCGAGCAGCCGCATCTGGTTCACTGCGTTGAAGCTCTGCGATCCGCCCGAGACCTGCATCACTGCCAGTGTCTTTCCCTGCGTCGGGCGCACGGCGCCCTCGGACAGCGGGATCCAGTCGATCTGCGTCTTCATCAGCCCGGTCATGGCGCCGTGACGTTCCGGGCTTGACCAGACCATGCCCTCGCTCCAGACCACCAGATCGCGCAGCTCGCGGACTTTTGGGTGGCTCGCATCGACCCCATCATCAACCAGCGGCAGACCGGACGGATGGAAAAACCGCACCTCTGCCCCCAGCCGCGTCAGGATGCGCCCAGCCTCTTCTGCAGACAGTCGGCTGAATGAACGAGCCCTGAGCGATCCATAGAGGATCAGAATACGCGGCGGATGCGCGCTGAGGGCCGGGGGCCGCAGGCGTTCGCGGTCGATGGACCGGAAGTGTTGCTCATCAAGCTGGGGCATTGTCAGGTCGTCAGACAATTCGATTTCCCCGATCATCGATGATGAGCTGCCCGTCTTCCTTCGCAAACGGGCCCGGCGGCAGTGTGTCAAGCACGTCAAGAACGGTTTCGGACGGCCGGCACAGCCGAACGCCCTTGCGCGTGCAGACGAAGGGCCGGTTGACCAGGATCGGGTGCTCCACCATCGCAGCGAGGAGAACCTCATTCGGTACATCGGGCGCGGTAAGTCCCAACGACTCTGCAGGGCTTCGCGCAACGCGCAGTGCCTCCCGGGGGGTCAGGTTGGCCGCAGCGAACAGGCCCAAGAGCTGCGCAGGCGTCCAACCTGTCTCCAGGTAGTCTATCACCGTTGGCTCGACGCCCGCAGCGCGCAGGATCGCCAAGGTGTTGCGGGATGTCCCGCAGTCCGGATTGTGATAGATAACCACACTCATGCCGCAAAGCGCTCCCTTGTACGGTTGGCGAACCAGACGAGTGACAGCATCACCGGCACCTCCACCAGAACGCCGACCACCGTCACCAGCGCCGCACCGGAATTGAGGCCGAAAAGGCCAATCGCGACGGCCACCGCGAGTTCAAAGAAATTCGATGTGCCGATCAGCGCACAGGGCGCGGCCACCTTATGCGGGACCTTCCAGCGCCAGGCCCAGAAATAGGCGATGGCGAAAATTCCGTAAGACTGGATCAGGATCGGCGTGGCCAGCAGGACGATCAGGAGCGGGTTGCCGGTGATGACGCTGCCCTGAAACCCGAACAGCAGCACGACAGTCATCAGCAATCCGAGAACCGAGACAGGCTTGATCCGCGCTGTGAAGGCGGAAACGGCCCCCTCTCCACCGCGGCGCATCAATCGGGACCGGGTGACAACGCCCGCCGCCAGCGGCAGAACGACATAGAGGACGACAGACAGAACCAGCGTTTCCCATGGCACGGCGATATCGGTCACGCCAAGCAGCAGCGCCACGATGGGCGCAAAGGCGAACACCATGATCACATCGTTCAGCGACACCTGAACCAGCGTGTAATTTGGATCGCCCTTGGTCAGTTGCGACCACACGAACACCATGGCCGTGCACGGCGCAGCGCCCAGCAGGATCAACCCTGCGATATACTGGCCTGCATCGGCGGGGTTGATCAGACCCGCAAAGACATGCTCGAAGAACAGGACGCCAAGGGCGGCCATGGTGAAGGGCTTGATCAGCCAGTTCACGACCACTGTGATGATCAAGCCCTTGGGGCGCTGGCCCACGCCTTTCAGCGCGCCGATGTCCACGGCGACCATCATCGGGTAGACCATCGCCCAGATCAGGACAGCGACCACCAGGTTGACCGAAGCGTATTCCAGCGCTGCCAGCGCCGCAAAGAGGCCCGGCATCAGCGACGCCAGCACAATGCCCGCGACGATGCACAGCAATACCCAGACAGACAGATAGCGTTCAAAAAGGGACATTGATCACCCTTGGGCTTTAGCAGGGGTTACGCAGCAATCGGTTTCGCTGCGAATGACGTCGAGTGCTTCAATCAGTGTCGACAGCGGCTGCAAGGCCCCGGGGCTGAGCGAATAGCAGACCCGCGGCGGGTCGATTTGCCCCTCGATGACGCCCGCCTCCTTCAGGATACGAAGGTGTTCGGAAACCGTGGACTGCGCCAGGCCGACAGCCTCGACAATATCGCCGCCAATACAACCAGGTGTCCGTGCCAGCAGCCGCAATATCCTCAACCGCGCCGGATGCCCCAGGGCCTTGGCTATCGCCGCCATTCTCATGTCCTCAAGGTCTTGCTGGAGAACCGTCATCTTGGCCTCATTCAAAATCGCCTATCGTCGTTTACCGATATGCTTTCGCAAATGCCGATGCAAGCAAATTCATGGG
Organism: Roseibaca calidilacus; assembly: GCF_001517585.1. Taxonomy (NCBI): domain Bacteria; kingdom Pseudomonadati; phylum Pseudomonadota; class Alphaproteobacteria; order Rhodobacterales; family Paracoccaceae; genus Roseinatronobacter; species Roseibaca calidilacus. Next base: position 104,299 of record NZ_FBYC01000003.1, read on the forward strand.
CGACTGGGTGGAGGGCTCGACCAAAGGACAGTCAAACCCTGCGGTCTCCGTCGGAGAGTGCGCTTTCCAGCGCCTGATCCCCTACCGCATCTGCGTTCTCCGGATCATCGTCTTGCACAGCTTGAGCAAAGTCATGAATGGCGTGTCGATCCTGTGACCCAACCGGTGAGGTCCCGTTCAGTACCGTCAGTTTGCCGCACGCCACATCCGATACCGCCCCTGCCCGGTCATCTCGCGGACCAGACCCTTTTCCTCCATCCAGGCAAGGTTACGCTGGACGGCGGCGCGACTAGCACCGGTCAGAGCCTCGGCCATCGGGGCTGAGACAAGTGGCCATTCGGTCAGAACAGCGCACAAAGCTGGGGGCGTGCGGCCCGAGAGCGGGCTCATCTCGGTTTCTGCCCGTGCTGACCATGCCTCGATATCGTCAAGGTGCCGCATTGCGGTCAGGCAGGCGGTCTCCATCCCTTCAAGCCACCGGGCCAGACGGTCAGCGGGTGAGCCGCCAGCGCGCAGCCCCCCTGCCCCACCCATGGCAAGAGGCGCAAAGACTGCCCCCTTGCTATCGCTCACCGCGATTCGCGCCGCAGTGACTGCCGCTTCCATTCGATCGCCCTGCTGTCCGAGACCCGCGAGGCTCCAGAGGTGAAAGCCCATGCAGGCACGGGTGATCGGATGCAGTTCCGCAGCTTGCGCCGTCAGGTCCAGCCAACCGTCTGCGCGATCTGCAAACGGTTCGGCCTCATCGGCGAGGTTTTCGGGGTCGCGGCGGTCAAGGAAGGCGGAAAGGTCCACCTCCGGTCCCGGACCACCTGTCAGCCGCCGCACCGCCCAACCGACACGCGCTAACGCGGCGGTGTCGTCCTGCACCCCCGACAGGCGCATGGAGATCCAGAGCGCCAGCCGATCCGGGCCGATGCGGTCACCCGCGAACCAGCTGAGGTCGGCGGCCTCGATCAGGGCAAGCCTGTGCCGCCATCCTTCCGGGCCGCGCTTAACCCGGTCATCCAGTGCGCCGAGGCGACCGGCCACACGGGCAAGACGCGCGGCATGACCCGCCTCTGCTTTCCGCCAATCGTCGAGGACCTCGGCTTCACGCGGTTCGGCCCGTGGTCCGGGCGGCAAATACTCCAGCTCCTCTTCCATGGGGCCGGGCAGGAACCAAAGATCGTCCTCAGACCGCTGTTCCACCTCCTCAGCGTCGAGAAAGTGAGCATCACATTTACCATAAAAGACAGGGTCTTGGGGCTTCATATGTGCAAAATATCTAATTTTTGCACTTTACCCAAGGGTTTTGTCGGAGTGCGCTCACACTCCTTATATAGCACGCGCAGGCGATGGTCGGCGAGGGCTCTCTGATCGCGCTCACTGTATAGAAACCAAGGGCTTTCCATTGAGCAGGGCCAAAGAAAGCGCCCTTGCATTCGTTTACAAACGGTCGTTTATTGACGGTATATGAAACTGCAAACGGCCTGTTTTGATGCCCCTGATCGGCTATGCGCGAGTATCGACCGAGGATCAGACCCCCCTGCCCCAGTCGCAGACCCTGAAATCCGCAGGCTGCGCCGAGATCCATGAGGAGCAGGCTTCTGGCGGTGATCGTGCGCGGCCTGTGCTGGCGCGGGTGCTGGAACGGATCGGCAAGGGCGATACGCTGGTGGTGGTGCGCATCGACCGGCTTGCGCGGTCGCTGTCGCATCTGCTGGAGGTGATTGAGCGGCTGGAGGCCAAGGGTGCTTTCTTCCGCTCGATCCAGGACCCGATCGACACCGCATCCCCGCAAGGCAAGTTCACGCTGCAGGTTCTGGGTGCAGCCGCCGAATTCGAGCGCGCCCTGATCCGCGAACGCACCAAGGCTGGGCTTGCCAGCGCGCGCACCAAGGGGCGGGTCGGCGGAAACCCTGGCCTGCGCGCCCGGGATCCGGCTGCGCTACGCAAGGTGCGGCTTGCACGACAGGACGGCTACATGGAGCGGCTGAACGAGACTGCCCAGGACTGGGTGCCCCATGTGCGACGGTTGCGCCCCGACTTGGCTTGGGAGGACGTGGTGCGCATCATCAACGGCCCCTTGCCCGAGGCGCGTCGCTGGACCCAAAGCCGTCTCTTGCGCGCTGTGAAGGCCTATGTCCGCGACGGCTTCCTGTCTGCCGAGGTGCTGGCCCGCGCCGGGCGCCGCGAAACCGACGACCGCCTGCCCGCCATCGTTGCTGCGATCAAGGGGGCGGATCCCGACATCACGCTTAAGGCGATCTGCACCCGGCTGGAAGCGATGCGCGAGCGCACGCCCCGCGGGCGGACAAGCTGGCAGCCTTCGTCGGTGAAGATGCTGTTGGAGCGGGCCGAGAAGCTGGGAATGATTTGAGAGACTCAGATTCGGTCTTTGGAAGCAAAACCACCTATGTGAATCGGGTACATCTTGCGTTTAAGAGATGGCAGCGACACAAGCGCTTGACGCTCTGGAGCCACGAAATATGATAAGTCATTGTAAATCAATGATTTCATCGGGTGCCGGCCCACCATTTGAAAAAATCCTTGCCTGTCAAACGCTTTCCTGACATTTTTGCGGAAGAACGCTAACCATCAGTTTCCGGCGGTTTTGCGTTCCTTCTCAAGATAGACCCGGAAGACGGGCGGCGGGACGGGCATGAACGAGCAGCGGATCAGAATGGATCAAAAGATCCAAACGATGGCGACACGTCTAAGCAAATCGCTTGATGTGAATATGCGCAAGTCGTTTCTACCTGATGAACGAAAGGCTCTCAGACGGTTCTCATCCACGGAGGTTGCTCAGATCCTCGGGGTAAGCCAGGATTTTCTGCGGAAGATGTTCTTCGAGGACAAGCTCGATCTCGGTGACATCGAGACGGATGCCCGCGGCCGCAGGTTCTACACTGCAGAGCAGATCGACATAGCGCGCCACGAAATTGCCCGGTCAAGCACCAAGTTCCAGCATATCGTTCCTCGTCGTCGGGAAGGGGAGCATATCCAGATCATTTCGATCGCCAACTTCAAAGGGGGCGCAGGAAAGACGACAACGGCGATCCATTTGGCCCAAAAGCTCGCCCTTGACGGTTATCGAGTTCTGGCAATCGATCTCGACCCGCAAGCTTCAATGACCACCATGTTCGGTTTCCGGCCGGAAATCGACTTCCCTGAAGCCGGAACGGTGTACGATGCACTACGATACGAGGACCCTATCCCCTTTAGAGACGTTGTGCGCAAAACGTATTTCCACAACCTCGATCTAGCTGCGGCCGGCTTGCTGCTCTCTGAGTTCGAGACCGAAACCGCACACGCCCTTCGAAACAATATCAGGCCGCCGTTCTATCAGCGGCTTGCCCTTTGCATTAATGAAGTCGAGACAGACTACGACATTGTCGTCATCGACTGCCCACCCCAACTCGGGTTTACCACACTATCAGCTTTGGTAGCGTCGACATCCCTTGTCGTCACTGTCATTCCTAGCATGCTTGACGTCGCCTCGATGGCCCAATTCCTGCAGCTCACATCCAGCCTAATGGCAACAATTGCTGATGTGGGCGCATCGCCCGACTGGGACTTCATGAGGTTTCTAATCACTCGTTTCGAGCCAAATGACGGCCCCCAAACCCAGATGGCGGCATTCCTACGGACCATGTTCACGGATGACGTTCTTACACAGCCTTTCCTGAAATCTTCTGCAGTCTCTGACGCTGGGCTCACGCAACAGACACTGTTCGAGATCGCCAGAACGGATTTTCATCGCCAGACGTACGATCGGGCTATCGAGTCCATCAACGGGGTTGTGGCGGAGGTCGAAGGGCTCATCAAAACGGCATGGGGGCGCAAGTAATGGCCCGCAAAGTCACATTCGACATTCCCGAGGATGAAGAAAAGCAGGAGAACTCGTCGATTTCTCCGACTCGAACCCAGTCACGAGCGCCTGCCCTTTCGGGAATGGCCCGTTCTCTTCAGGATGCGGCACAATCTTCAATTCAAGAAATCAGTACCGACCTTATTGATGATTCCGAGTTCCAGGATCGTCTGGCCCTGGATGAAGAAGATGACATCAGGGAACTGGCTGAAAGTATTGACAAGCAGGGACAGCTTATCCCGATACTTCTAAGCCCCGAAGGGGGGCGATACAGGATCATCTATGGGCGCAGGCGATTAGCTGCCCTTCGACTTATCGGCAAGCCTGCAAAGGCTCTCATCAGAGGCTTGGATGAGGATCAAGCGATTCTTGCACAAGGCCAAGAGAACAGCTTTCGAAAAGACCTCAGCTGGATTGAAAAAGCCCTGTTTGCACGTTCTCTCATAGAGTCCGGCAAGGATGAGGGGCTGGTCTGTGACGCCCTCAACATCGATCAGAAAGCCAGAAAAGCCGGTGACAAGCTCACGGGACTTGCTCGCATGAAACAAGTCACTTCCTGTATTCCGACTGAACTCATCCAAAAGATCGGGGCGGCACCCGGGGTTGGACGGGATCGTTGGTATGCTGCCGCAAAGTCTTATGAGAGCCTTGGCTTCTCTGGAGATGAAGGGTTTCCGGCCGGAAACCGAGAATTCCATGATGCTCTCATGGAATCCAGAGGTTCAGGCAAGACCTCCGACGAACGCTTTGCGGTGTTCGAAGGGCTCCTGAAACAGCACAAGCCCCCTGCCCCACCGGCAATCCAGACAGAACTCGGGATGGTGAAGGTCACCAAGAGAAACGTGATCATCACCGTCAAGAACGGAGATGACGGGCTTCACAAGTGGATCTCTGAGAATCCAGAGTCCGCTCTTCTCGCGTTGGCGAATGCGAAGGCTGCTGGTCCCGGACAGAACAATACCCCAGAGAAAATGGAACCCATAGGTAACCCAGTCTCCGGTAAGGATCAGGATCTTGATGGTCCTGACATAGACGATAACGAAAACTGAGCAGAAAGGAGGACAGGCCAGAAAAGGAAAGACCCCCCGAAAGCAGTGCTTCCGAAGGGCCTCGATTAGCTTAGACACCTGATTGATACCCCGAAGCCGAATCGTTTTCAACACCGTTCGCGGTGAACGGGGAAGCTTTTTCAGCCGACATCACCATGAGACAGGTATTTTCTCACACACCCGCCGTGGCGGAACGATCTCCTTTGCCCTGTACGAACCCGTACAGGGTCATCGAGCCGATCCGAACGCTTCGCAAAGAACTCGGTTTGACACCAAATGATCTTGTGACACTGCAGGCCTTAATCAGCTTCATGCCGAAGAAGGCCGGACAAACAGCTTCAATGACTACCGTCTTCCCCTCAAACGCATCGTTGTCTGAGAGAACGAACGGTCTGAACGAGAGAACGATCCGACGGTGTATCGGACGCCTCGTGGACGCCAATTTGATCCAACGTAGGGATAGCGCAACCCGCAAACGGTTCCCACTTCGCTACGGTGGATTGATCAGAGATGCCTTTGGCTTCGATCTACAGCCAATGTTTGATCGGGAAAGTGAGCTCACAGAACACGCAAAACAACTTGTCGACGATCAGGAAGAGCTACGGTCGCTTAGGGCGGAGGCGCTGGCTCTTCGTGTCGAAGCTTTGCGCCAAGCAAACGATGATGAGACATTCACATTTCTCCAAAACGTGCGCAACATCCTACGCCGTGCAACTCTCAAAGCCGAAGAAATCATAGAACTTATCACGAAGTTGGCAGAGTTGGCCGGAGCGACCATCAGAGAGTTTCCGGCCGGAAACCGTGAAGCTCAGGAAACGATACCCGACCAAATGTCCGGCGACGACGGACAAAATGTCCGGCACGTAGAACCCACAAGATTGAATATAAAAAAGGAAACTACAGGTGCACACAGCAGTTCTGGTTTTAGGGAACGCCGAGATCCAACAACTATCGCTTGGACGGACCTGAAAAACATATCGGACTTCTTCCCACATGAACCAAGAAACCATCAATCCGTTGTGAACATGTTGGCTGATGTTGGGAAATTGCTGAGAATAGAACAAGGCAGGATCATGAGACACCTAAGAGAAAGAGGTCCAGGGCTGCTCCTTATTGCGCTCGACGAATTAATTTTGAGAGCCAGCGCAGGACAGGTGAGGAACACCAACGCCTACCTAGACGCAATGATGAGGCAAAAGACGTGATGGTCTTATCACGCTCACTCAACCAGCTTGTGATTGAGCGTAGTCTTCGATGCTCCGGCGAATTTTCCCGGATAGTTCCAACCATAAGGTCATCGAGAGTGAAAGGAGTGTTGGTTTGAGGGTGACGGGAAGTGAGATCGGGAGAGTGGCTTCCGGCGCCCGTCGTGGAGAAGATCTGATGACGAAAGCTGTCCAGAAAATCACTCTGTCCCCTTCGCGGGATATCCCCTTCGACAAGTTGGTTCTGAGCCAGGCCAACGTGCGGCGCATCAAGGCTGGCGTGTCCGTCGAAGAACTGGCCGAAGACATCGCCCGCCGTGGCCTCTTGCAGAGCCTGAGCGTGCGGCACGTGTTGAATGATGATGGGACCGAGACCGGCAAGTTCGAGATCCCAGCGGGAGGCCGCCGATTCCAGGCTTTGTCCCTGCTGGTGAAACAGAAGCGTTTGGCGAAGACCACGCCCATTCCCTGCATCGTGCGGGATGCGGGGTCCGCGATCCTCGCCGAAGACGATTCCCTTGCAGAAAACATGCAGCGCGTCGCGCTGCACCCGCTCGACCAGTTCCGCGCGTTTGTGGCGCTGCGGGACAAGGGCCAGAGCGACGCAGAGGTTGCTGCCGCCTTCTTCGTGACACCGCAGATCGTGAAGCAGCGCCTGAAGCTCGCCTCCGTCGCCCCTGCCCTGCTTGAGATCTATGCCGAGGATGGCATGACGCTGGAGCAGCTCATGGCCTTCACCGTGAACCCTGATCACGCGCGTCAGGTTCAGGTCTGGGATGTGATCCATTCATCCTGGAACAAGGAGCCGTTCCAGATCCGGCGCATGCTGACCGAGACCTCGGTCCGGGCGTCTGACCGGCGCGCGGTCTTTGTGGGTGTTGAGGCCTATGAAGCGGCGGGTGGCACGATGCTGCATGACCTGTTCCAAGGCGATGACGGCGGGTGGCTCGAAGACCCTGCCCTGCTCGATCGGCTGGTGGTGGAAAAACTCCAGGCCGAGGCTGAGACGGTTGCGGTTGAGGGCTGGAAGTGGATCGAGGTCGCACTGGACCTGCCCTACGGCTACAGCCACGGCCTGCGGTCCCTGGCCGGTGATCCGGCGCCAATGACGGATGACGAAGGTGCGGCCCATGCCAAGCTGCTCGCCGAGTATCGGGCGCTGGAAGAGGAATACGCGGGTCAGGATGAATTGCCTGACGAGATAGACACGCGGCTTGGCGTGTTGGAAGCGGAGATGGAAAAGATTGAGACTCGGCCGTTGATCTTCGACGCGGAGGAGATCGGGCGGGCAGGGGCGTTCGTCACGCTCGACCGCTACGGCGCGCTGGCAGTCTATCGCGGATATGTGCGTCCAGAGGATGAGCCCGTTGAGGAGACCGCGGTCCAGGATGCCACTGATCCTGCAGTGGCGGGCAGGGGGATGATCGTGATCTCACCGATGGCCATGGCAGTGCCGCTCATGTCGGAACCGTCATCATGTCGGGAGGCCAGCCGATTGGCGGCGACCTGCCGGAGGATGAGGATGACGGGGCGCTGAAGCCACTGCCGGAGCGGTTGGTCATGGAGTTGACGGCCCACCGGACGCTGGCGCTGCGTGAAGCAATCGGGCGCTCGCCGGATGTCGCGCTGACGCTGCTGCTGCTGAAGCTGGTGACGGACACCTTCCGCACCTCCTCTGCTTCAGGAAGCTGTCTCGAGGCATCCGTGCGTCACGTCTACATGTCGGCGCAGGCGCCCGATCTGAAGGACAGCGTGGTGGCAAAGCTGGTCGACGAGCGTCACGCTGAATGGAAAGCCGATCTGCCGCTTGGCGACGATGCAGCACTCTGGGACTATCTGACGGTCCTCGACCAGGGCAGCCGTCTGGCACTGCTGGCGCATTGCCTCAGCTTCGGCGTCAACGCGCTGCATGAGAAGGTGAATCCTTACGGAGCAGGCATCTCTGCAGGCGGTTTGACCCGGCGGATGGCGCATGCCGATCACGTGGCGCGCGCGACAGGTCTCGATATGGTCGAGGCGGGCTGGGAGCCGACGGTGGACACCTATCTCAACCGCGTGCCAAAGGCCCGCATCCTCGAGGCCGTGCGGGAGGCGAAAGGGGAGGGGACTGCCCAACTCCTCGATCACCTGAAGAAAGGCGAGATGGCCAGTGAGGCTGAGCGCCTGCTGAAGGGCAGCGGCTGGTTGCCCGAGGTCCTGCGCCGTGTCGATCTCGTGGCGCTGGAGGTGAGGACTGTGCCGAAGGGCAGGGGGCGGATGCCGAAGTGGCCGACAGCGTCAGTGAAGCTGACCTTCCCGCATTCCTGACGGATGATCTGCCTGCTGAAGGCGCGTCGATGCTGGCCGCGGAATAACCTGTTCCAGCAGGGGCGGGCATTCCGCCCCCAATCACCCTATAACGTAACAATATCAATAGGATAAATGTGAATATCCGCATTCGGAATGAGGAATCATGTCTGCAACAACCATCATCGACACAGCACCCCTCGGGGCGCTCATTCGCTACACCGACGGCAGTCCCAAACCGCCGGCACGCTTCACGAAGAAGCTCGCAGCCTGGGAGCGCTCGAACGGCGTGGGCCGTCTTGTGAAAAAGGAACCACCCCGGCCCTATCCGACATGGACAGCTCCCGCGTCGTTCACGCTGCATGAGGCAATTTCGCCTCTGACGGGGTCATCCTCGTCACCATCATGCGCAGCCATTCGGCTGACAGCGCTCTGGTCTTCGAGGGTGGCCGAGGAGCCGAAGCCCGGGCAGGTGCGCGTGCTTCTGGACTTCGGTGGCAACACCGAGCTGCTGCATCTGGCGGAATCCATCACCGCGGCCGAGCTTTGGATCGCCAAGGAAGGATACCGCAACGCGCGACTTGAAATCGTCGGCGATGAAGAGGGCGAAAGGGCAGGGGGCGCGAACCTGGCCGCCTGAACCCAACTGAAACCGAGG